>JAUIFP010000143.1 GCA_030430365.1 Alphaproteobacteria bacterium
GAAAACGACGACCTTGTCTGACTTCGCCTGCGCAATGATCTCGGCCGAAACCGTGACCTTGCCGGCGTCCTTCAGCGCTTCGCCGTCACCGGCCAGAAGCACATCGCCCAGCGTGACTGTGTCGCCGGCTTCACCAGCGAGTTTTTCGACCGCGATCTTGTCTCCGGCGGCAACCCGATACTGCTTGCCGCCCGTGCGCACTACTGCGAACATGGTACCTGCATCCATTCTACTGCTGTGCCGCCCTGAAATGGTTCAGCCCCTGCCCTAACAATTGCAGGCTCCAAACCGCGGGCGACCCCATTCACCGATCAAATAGCTGATCAGTGCCGGAAAGAAGCGTGCCGTTAGTGGAACAGTCCCGCGCTGTCAACGCTGGAAGGGCCGCATTCGCAATAGGCTGGAAAGGTATTTCAGCCGTGCTATGGCGCCTTGCATGGCACCTTCCAGACCTGCTGCACTTGCGCCGATCCTTGCCCTGCTGGCGATGACAGGCTGCGCAGGCGACCCGGAGCTGTATCCATCGCTGTCGATCCGCGACGAAGAAAGGATCAGCGGGACCTTCGAACCGGTCAAACCTGAAGCATACGAACCCGTTCCCATCGCCACTGAAACACTGGGCCGGATCGATGCGCTGCGCGAACAGGCAGTACTTGCGAATGAGCGCTTTCTTGCCGCGGCGGAGCGCCTGCGGGGGCCGATCTCCCAGGCGCGCGGGGCCGAGCCGGGAAGCATCAGCTGGTCAAGCGCACAGGTTGCTCTGGCAGAACTCCAATCGAGCAGAAACGATGCAATGATCGCGTTGGCCGATTTGGATGCGATCTATCTGGAAACCCAGCTCGAATCCGGAAACCCGGAAAGAATCGAAACTGCGCGCAACGAAGTTGCCGCGCTGGTGGCATCGCAAGACAGGCTGATCGAAGCCGCACGCCGCGAAGTGGGCGACTAGGCGTATCCCAAAGAAAGCGCAGGCATCCAGTGGAAGCCTGCGCTTAGTTGGGAGAAACGCGAATGCCCGAACCGGACGGTGTAAACCGCCGCTACACCCCATGAGCAAGCCGCCGGGCCATTGATCCCGCAAAGCCCAAGCTTGCATCCAACCGCTATTCCGGTCCGGGCAGTAGCGGCGGAACTCGTAATATTGTCTTGGTGAAGGAAAATCAGTCTGGCTGCGTTGACTGGAATCAAATTTGTCCGGGAAATTACCCCCAGCGCGCCAGATCGGCGTGATCCTGATCGCGCGGTTCGATCCAGCTCCATGTTCCGCCGCGCTTTTCGCGCTTCCAGAACCATGCATCGCTTTTCAGGTGATCCATGGCGAAGTCCACCGCCTGGATCGCATCGCGCCGGTGCCGCGCGCAGGCGGAGACGCATACGATCGGTTCGCCCGGCGCCATAGCCCCCACCCGGTGCAGGATCAGAATTCCCATCAGGTCGAAACGCTGTAGCGCGGCATCCGCAAGCTTTTCCATGCCGGCAAGCGTGAGCGGCTCGTAATGCGACAGCTCGAGCGCCTCGACATCGTCGTCGCTGCGAACCTCGCCGACGAAAGTGCACACACCGCCCAGCCCAGGATGCGCGCCGGTGAACTTCTCGACATAGCTTGCCGGATTGAACGGCGCGTCGAGCAGGCGGACGTCTCTTGCCATCTCAGCCCCCGCTTACGGGCGGCAGCAGCGCGATTTCGTCGCCATCGGCGGCCGAAAGCTGCGTCTTGTCTGCCAGAACCGCGCCGTTCAGCGCCAGCTTCACCTTCTCCGCGGCCACGGCTTCGCCCAGGGCGCCATGCAGATGGTCCAGCAATCCGGCCCAGTCTAGCGGGGCCTCAAGCTCAAGCTCCGCAGCATTCGCCAGATCGGCCAGCTTGCCGAGAAACACCACCCGCACGGCCACGGCGAATCAGCCCCCGGTGAGCGACATGTGGCGCGGCTGCGCCGGTGCTGCTCCGCGGTCGATGCGGAAATGATGCCGCTCCGGCTTGATCCGCATGGCGAGATCCAGTCCCTCCGACAATTGCCGATCGGGATCGTCGGACCGCAAGGCCGCGCGCAGATCCACCTGCTCCGAGCCGCCGAGGCAGGCATAGAGCTGACCAGTGGCCGTCACGCGCACGCGGTTGCAGCCATCGCAGAAATTGTTGGTGAGCGGGGTGATGAAGCCGACGCGCCCGCCCGTTTCCTCGATATCGACATAGCGCGCAGGGCCGCCCGTGCGTTTGTCCGACGGGGTCAGCGTCCAGAGCTCTTCCAGCCGGTCCCGAATGGCGGTCAGCGGCAGATAGTGATCGACGCGGTCTTCCTCGACTTCACCCAGAGGCATCACCTCGATCAGAGTGAGATCGTGGCCATGCGCATGCGCCCATTCGATCAGATAGGGAATTTCCTCCTCATTGAGGCCCTTGAGCGCCACCGTATTGATCTTGACCTTGATGCCGGCCTCGCGCGCGGCGGCTATGCCCTGCAGCACCTGGACCAGCCGGTCGCGGCGCGAAAGCTGCTGGAACAGCTCACCATCCATCGTATCGAGCGAAACATTGATCCGTTTGACGCCGGCCGCCGCCAGATCGTCTGCAAAGCGGGCAAGCTGGGTGCCATTGGTCGTCAACGTAAGTTCTTCCAACCCGTCACCGACCTTGCGGCCAAGCGCGCGGATAAGGTCGATCACATCGCGCCGCACCAGCGGTTCCCCGCCGGTCAGACGAATCTTGGTGATGCCGCGTTCGATAAAGCCGATGGAGAGTTTGTGCAGTTCTTCCAGGCTCAGCACCTCCTTGCGCGGCAGGAACTGCATTTTTTCGGGCATGCAATAGCTGCAGCGCAGATCGCACCTGTCCGTCACCGAAAGGCGCAGATAGGTGATTTGCCTGTTGAATGCGTCAACGAGCGGGGCTTTTGAGATACTCATAGGCTCCATATAACATCTAATTCCTCAAATTCCTGCCCCCTGTGCATCCAGGGGCAGCAATTGGCCGGTTACACCCTCCGCCTGCGCCAGCCACTCCAGTGCCTGACCGATCGCCTCGGGGTCGTTTCCCGCCACGCCATTGACCCGCTTCGGCGCCGCGAAACGCGCCAGATCGGCCACTGCGGCCTTGCGCCAACCGGCATGATCGTATGGCGCCTTGGGGAAGACCAGCGCCAGGGCGCCGCAATCCCCATCCAGCGCAGTGCGCGCCTGTTCCATGTAGCGGGCATGGAAGGCCGCCGCCGCATCCAGCGCATCCCCGGGCAAGTCATCGACCTGCAGCACGGTTTGCGTCGCTTGGGCCATTAACGCCGGGCCCGGGTCAGCGTGATGCCTATCTGTTCATTCGCCTCGCTCAATGCAAGCTTGACGATCTTGACCGTCACTTCCTGCACACGGGCATCGCGCAGGAACAGCGTATCGCA
>JAUIFP010000051.1 GCA_030430365.1 Alphaproteobacteria bacterium
GCTCATGATCGTGGCCGGGGTCAGGCGGATCGCATCGTCCTTGCCGGTGGAGCGGAAATTGGTGAGCTGCTTGCTCTTCATCGGATTGACTTCGAGATCGTCGGGCTTGGCGTTCTCGCCGATGATCATGCCTTCATAGACCTTGTCCTGCGGCTTCACGAACAGGATGCCGCGGTCTTCCAGTGCATTGAGCGCGTAGCCCACTGCCTCGCCCGTCACCATGGAGATCAGCACGCCGTTCTGACGGCCCTCGATCGGGCCCTTGTAGGGGCTGTATTTCTCGAACACCCGGTTCATGATCCCGGTGCCGCGCGTGTC
This sequence comes from Alphaproteobacteria bacterium, assembly GCA_030430365.1. Taxonomy (GTDB): domain Bacteria; phylum Pseudomonadota; class Alphaproteobacteria; order Sphingomonadales; family Sphingomonadaceae; genus Andeanibacterium. Next base: position 319 of record JAUIFP010000051.1, read on the forward strand.
GGACAGGAATTCCCCGTGATAGCCGATCAGGCCGCGGCTGGGCGCAGAGAAGGTGATGCGGGTCTTGCCGCCGCCGGACTGGCGCATGTCGGTCATCTCCGCCTTGCGCAGCGCCATCTTGTCGATCACCGTGCCCGAATATTCGTCATCCACGTCGATCACGACGCTTTCGTAAGGCTCGGTACGCTGGCCGTCTTCCTCGCGGTAGAGCACGCGCGGGCGGGAAATGCCCAGTTCGAAGCCTTCGCGGCGCATCGTTTCGATCAGCACGCCCAGCTGCAATTCGCCGCGCCCGGCGACTTCGAAGCTGTCCTTGTCGTCACTCTCGGTGACGCGGATGGCCACATTGCTTTCCGCTTCGCGCGTCAGGCGGTCGCGGATCATGCGGCTGGTCACCTTGTCGCCTTCTCGGCCGGCCATCGGGCTGTCATTGACGGCAAAACGCATGGACAGCGTGGGCGGATCGATCGGCTGCGCCGCCACCGGGGTGGAGACGGTGGTGTCCGCGATGGTGTTGGCCACGGTGGCGACTGTCAGGCCTGCCAGGCTGATGATGTCGCCCGCATGGGCCTCTTCCACGGGAACGCGTTCCAGCCCGCGAAAGGCCATGATCTTCGTCGCGCGGCCGGTTTCCACGACCTTGCCGTTTGCGTCGAGTGCGTGGATCGGCTGGTTCAGCTTCAGAACGCCGGTCTGCACGCGGCCGGTGAGGATACGGCCCAGGAAGTTGTCGCGGTCCAGCAGGGTGGCGAGGAAGGTGAAGGGCGCGTTCTCTTCCACCTCGTGCGGCGGAGGCACGTGGCTGACGATCGTGTCGAACAAGACGGAGAGATTGCCGTCGCGCACATCCTCGCTCAAACCCGCATAGCCGGCGCGGCCCGAGGCGTAGAGCGCAGGGAAATCCAGCTGCTCATCATCGGCGTCCAGCGCTACGAAAAGATCGAATACTTCGTCCAGCACTTCGGAGGCGCGGGCATCGGGGCGGTCGATCTTGTTGACCACCACGATCGGCTTGAGACCGAGTGCGAGCGCCTTTCCGGTGACGAATTTGGTCTGCGGCATCGGGCCTTCGGCCGCATCGACCAGCAGGATCACCCCGTCGACCATGGACAGGATACGCTCCACCTCGCCGCCGAAATCGGCGTGGCCGGGCGTGTCGACGATGTTGATGCGCGTCGGGCCATTGTCGCCGGGCCATTCCACGCTGGTGCATTTGGCCAGGATGGTGATCCCGCGCTCTTTTTCCAGGTCATTGGAATCCATGGCTCTTTCTTCCACGCGCTGATTGTCGCGGAATGTGCCGGATTGACGGAAGAGCTGGTCCACCAGCGTGGTTTTGCCGTGGTCCACATGCGCGATGATCGCAATATTACGCAGGGCCTTAGTGCCGGACATGAGGCAGCCTTTCGCTGGTTTGTCTGGTGGGAGTCCGTTCTGGACAAAAATCGCCGTTTAGCGGCTTCGCGCGCCCCTATACGCAATGCTGCATTGCGGCAAGCCTTGTTATTGTTTCCGGCCATTCCGTAGCGACAAAGTTGTTGAATAAAACCGGATATAAAGTGTTGTTAATTGTGTGGTTACCATCTCGCATTTATGAAGATGCAAGGAGATCGGGATGCCTGGCTGCGGTCGCATTTGGCCGCGTGGCCTTGTTTCTCCCGAAAAAAAGCGATGGAGCTTTCCATGAGTCAAAGTGCCACAGGTCGCACCGGCACCTTTCGCCGCACGTTGTTTGTAAGCGCCGCCAGCCTCGCAATGGGGCTGCCGTCGGCTGTCCTGGCGCAGGAAGCCGAAGAAGAGCTGGCAATGCCGGCCGGCGATTACGTGGAGGAAGAGGGTGAAGGCAACTTCATCGTCGTTACCGCCACCAAGCGCGAACAGACGCTGCAGGATACGCCGGTTGCCGTTTCGGTGGCGACGGGCGAGCAGATCGAGCGTGCTGCCATTCGCGATCTCAAGGATCTGCAATCGATCGTGCCTTCGATGAAGGTCACGCAGCTGCAGAATGCCGCAGGCACGAATTTCATCATCCGCGGCTTCGGCAACGGTGCGAACAATGCCGGTATCGAACCGTCCGTGGGCGTGTTCGTGGACGGCGTCTATCGCAGCCGCACTTCCGCGCAGCTGAGCGATCTGCCCAATCTGGAGCGCGTGGAAGTTCTGCGCGGGCCGCAATCGACCCTGTTCGGCAAGAACGCTTCTGCCGGCGTCATTTCGATCGTCACGCAGGAGCCGCAATTCTACACCGGCGGAAATGTCGAGGCGACTTACGGCAATTACGACGCCGTGGTGCTGAAGGGATATCTGACCGGCCCGGTTTCGGACACGATCGCCGCCAGCATTGCCGGTGGCTATAACAGGCGGGACGGTTACAATCGCGATCTGGGCACGGGCGACACCACGAACGAACGCAATCGCTGGTTCGTGCGCGGCCAGATGCTGTTCGAACCGGATGCGCAGCTGAGCGTCCGCTTGATCGCCGATTACGACAAGATCGACGAGAATTGCTGCGGCGCCGTCAATCTGCAGCGCTCTTCCGCGAGCGACGTCATCAATCTGCTGGGCGGGCAAGTGCCCGATCCGAACGATCCGTTCGCGGACGTGGTCTATAACAATTTCAATTCGACCAACGAGATCGAGAATTACGGTTTCTCGGGCGAGGTCGACTATAATCTGGGCGTCTTGCAGCTGATGTCCATCACCGCCTATCGCAAGGGCAATACGGTGACGGCGCAGGATGCGGATTTCTCCAGCGCGGATATCATCTATCCGCTGTCGGCCGATGTTTCGATCGGGACATTCACGCAGGAATTTCGGGCCTCGGCACAGTTTGCCGATGTCTTCAGCGCACTTCTGGGCGCGTTCTACATCAATGAAAATGTCGATCAGACCGGCGGGCTTGTTTGGGGAACGCAGGCGCGGCCCTATGCCAGTGCGCTGATCCAGGGCCTCTCGGGCGGGGCGCTGGATATCCCCACTCTGGAAGGCGCCTTCGGTGCCTATGAAGGCGATCCCACGAAATATCTGGGCACGTTCTACACGCCGGGATCCGGCAATGACGAGATGTTCATGCTGGATAGCGAAGCGCTGTCCATCTTTGGACAGGTTGATGTCGAAATCGCCGAGGGGCTGACGCTGACCCTGGGCGGCAACTACACGCATGACAGCAAGACCTACGGCGCGGCCATCGACAGCACCGACGTCTTCTCGCGCATCGATCTGGACCATCCGGCCTATGCGCCGTTCCGCAATATGCTGCTGTATCAAGGCGGCCTGGCCGCTCAGGTCGGTAGTGCGCTGATGCTCGACCGTTCGGCAACGCCGGCGGAAATCGCCAGCTTTGCCGGTTCCAATCCGGCGGCATATGCGGCGATCGACGCAGGCGTGACGGCTTTTGCCGATGCCAATGACAACAATCCGGCCGCAAACCCGCTTGCACCGCTTAGCGCGCTGCAGTTCCTGCCGCCGTTCCTGCCGGTTCCCAATTCGGTGGAAGACGGCAAGGTTTCGGACAACGATTTTTCCTACACCATTCGCCTGGCCTACGATGTCAGCCCGAACCTCAATGTCTATGCCAGCTACGCGACCGGCTTCAAGGCGGCCTCCGTCAACCTGTCGCGCGACAGCCGCCCCTTCGCGGCGGACATGGCTGCATTGGGCAGCGCGGGGCTGATCCAGGTCAATCAGGCCTATGGCACGCGCTTTGCCGATCCTGAGGAATCGCGCGTCATCGAAGTGGGTGCAAAGGGCAACTGGGACGGTATTTCCGCCAATCTCGCGATCTTCGATCAGGAGATCAAAGGCTTCCAGTCCAACATCTTCACCGGCGGCGGCTTCCAGCTGAACAATGCCGGCAAGCAATCCACCTTCGGCGTGGAATTCGAAGGGCAGGCACAACTGGTGCCCGGTTTCACCATGGGCCTGGGCGTGACCTATCTCGATCCGGTCTATGACGAATTCCTGTTCTCCGCAGTGGGCGACCTTTCGGGCAAGACCCCGGCGGGCATTCCCGAATGGACCGTGGTGCTTGGTGGCCAGTACGATTACGAGCTGGGCAATGGGGATAATGTGATCCTGAATGCCAATTACCGGCACGAATCCGAAGTGCAGATCAATGACGGCCTGCCCGGCTTCCTGGGCATGGGCGTGGATGCCGCGATTGCGGCTGCGGCGCAGTTCACCCGCGAGGTCAACGAAGTGGACGCTTCGATCACCTATGCGATGGAGAACGGGCTGGAGCTTTCGATCTGGGGCCGCAACCTGACGAATAACCGCTATCTGCTTTCCACCTTCGATTCCGTGGCGCAGCCGCTGTCGATTTCCGGCTATCCCAACCAGCCGCGCACTTACGGGGCGACGGCGCGTTTCAGGTGGTAACGGTTCGGATAGTGCAATGAATTCAAGGGGGGCGCTTCGCCCCCCTTTTTCTTGCCTGCGAAGCAAAAGTGTGTTGGCTTCGGCGGTCTGCAGTTTCAGCGCAGTTCAAGAAGAGGGGGAAAGACGATGGAATGGATGCTGATGCCGTTCAGGCGTTACGCCGATTTCTCGGGCCGTTCGCGGCGCATGGAATTCTGGATGTTCTTTTTGCTCAACATGATCGTTTATGCCGTTCTTTGGTCGATCATGTTTTCAACGAGCGCCGCTGTGAGCACGTTGGCCGCGAATGACGTTGTCAATCCCCTTGCAGCCTTTTCCCTGTTCTCCGGGGGGATTGGCATTGTCATTGCGATCTGGTGGTTGTTCACCCTCATTCCCAGCCTCGCAGTGGCGGTCCGCCGGTTCCACGACCGGGATATGCGAGGCTGGTGGCTGCTGGGCGTGATCGTTGCCATGATGATCCCGCTTGTTAATTTTCTGGTCTACATCGCCTTTCTGGTGATCATGTTCCTGGACGGGACGCCGGGGCCGAACCGTTTCGGCGAAGATCCGAAGGGCCGGGGCACGGCGGACGTCTTCAGCTAAAGCTCGCGCAGCACCTGGGCCGGCCTAGCGCGCAGCAGCGGCACGGAGCCGGCCAGGGCGAAACCCAGCACCAGCGCAAGCCCGCCCGCCAGCACGGCGATCACGCGCGGCCAGTCCGGAAGCCAGTCGAACTCGAAGAGATAGACGATGATGCCCCAGGCTGCCGCGCCGCCCAGCGCCAGCGCCACCCCGGCCAGCAGCAGGGCAAGCACGCCGTATTCGGCCAGTTGCAGCCATAGCAGCTGGCTGCGGCTGGCCCCCAGCACGCGCAGCACGACATTGTCGTAAAGGCGGCTGGCACGCGCCGCGGCAATCGCGCCCAGCAGAACGGCGATGCCTGCCAGCACGGCCACGGAAGCCGCCGCCAGCACGGCATTGCCCACTTGCCGCAGGATCGTGCGGGCTTCGTCCAGCACCTGCCCGATCTCGATCACCGAGCTGGAGGGGAAGTTGCGCACCAGCTGGCGCAGCAACGGCCCGCTATCGGCGCTGCCCGGCAGATCGACCGTCGCGGCCAGATTATGCGGGGCGTCGTCGATGGCATTGGGCGAGAAGACCAGGATGAAATTGAAGCCCATGGAATCCCAGTCGATCCGGCGGAAGCTGGCAATGCGCGCGCTGCGCTCCACCCCCAGCAGGCCGATAGTCAGGTAATCGCCCAGCTGCAGGTCCAGCGCCTCGGCCAGTTCCTCGTCGATCGAGACCAGCGGTTCTCCATCGTAATCCGCGCTCCACCATTCGCCTTCGGTCAGGCTGTTGCCTTCGGGCACTTCGTCCGAATAGGTCAGCCCGCGTTCGCCGCGCAGCGGCCAGGCGCCTTCCGGTATCTCCTCCAGATCGGCGACCCGGATCATGGAATCCTCCGGCCCATAGGCCAGAATCCGCCCGCGCAGGGTCGGGACGCTGCGGATCGTCGCTTCCGGTCGTCCGTCCTTCACCAGAGTTTCGAATTCGCCGATCCGGTCGCGCGGAATGTCGAGTACGAAATAGTTCGGCGCCTCGCGCGGCAGGGTCCGCTGGATATTCGCATCGATGCTGGTTTCGATCGCGGCCAGCAGGACGAAGGCGGCCAGCCCGAAGCCCAGCGCGGTGACCAGCGCGCCAGTCTGCGCCCCGGGGCGATGCAGATTGGCGATGGCAATGCGCAGCATGGTGCTGCGCGTGCGGGGCGCGTGTGCGGCCGCGCGGCGGATGGCCAGCCCCAGCAAGGCCAGCAGGCCCAGCAGCAGCGCGGCACCGGCCAGGAAGCCGGCACTCAGCAACGGCTGGGCCGCGCCGACAAGGACCAAGGCCACGATCCCCAGCAGGCCCCCGCCGACGGGGATCAGCGCGTCGCGCCAACGCATCGCCAGCGGGGAGACGCGGGCGCGCATGATCGTCATGGCGGGGAAGCTTCGCGCCCTCACCAGCGGCGGCGCGGCGAAGATCAGCGCGACCAGCAGGCCGAAGGCGGCAGCACGCAGCAGGGCAGGGGGATCGATCACCAGCCCGGGATCGACCGGCAGCAAATTGCCGAGTGCGTAGCCCAGCAGCGGCGTGATCGCCACGCCGGCGGCCAGCCCGGCCACCGCGCCTGCCAGCGATGTGGCGCCCAGCTGCAGCGCGTAGATCCGGGCGATATCGCCGCTGGTGGCACCCAGGATTTTCAGCGTCGCGATGCTGCTGCGCCGTGCCTCGAGATAGGAGGATACGCCGCCGCCAATGCCGATCCCGGCAATGACGAGCGCGGCGAGGCCGACCAGCACCAGAAAATCGCCCATACGCGAAACGAACCGGTCCGCACCGGGGGAGGCGCGGTCCGCCGTGCGGAAATCGAAGCCGGCGGAAGGAAACGCGTCCTCGATCCGCTCCACGGCGTCGTCCGGGCTGCCCCCGCCGTCCAGCGCGATGCGGTATTTGCTTTCATACATCGCGCCCGGCGCAGTGAGCCCGGCTTCGGCGGGGATATGGTCCGCCACGATGATCGTCGGGCCCAGTGCGAAGCCTTCGCTCAGCCGGTCGGGCTCTTCCTCGATGATGCCGCCCACGGTCAGCTCGGCGGTGCCGATGCGGAAGGGATCGCCCGGGGCGATGCCCAGGCGCTGTGCAGCGCCTTCGGCCAGCCAGGCCTGGTTGCCTTGCGGCGCGCCTGCCTCCTGCCCGCCCTGCAGCGTCAGGCGGCCGTAAAGCGGCCAGTTGGCATCCACCGCCTTGAGCTCGACCGGCGCGGTCAGACTCTGCTCCCCGCTGCCGGCACTGGCATTGGCCTGCATGCGAAGACCGCCGGACACGCGCCCGATTTCCTCGAACAGGGCAAGTTCCTCGGCAGTGGGCGGGCGCTGCCAGACTTCCACTTCCAGATCGCCGCCCAGGATTTCCTGCCCGTTGCGTTCGATCTCGCCGCGGATCGCGCCGGTCAGCGTGCCGATCGCCGCCAGTGCGCCGACGCCCAGGAACAGGCAGACCAGCAGCAGGCGCAGGCCGCGGAAACGCCGGTTGAGATCGCGCCGGGCAATCGCCCAGGCGGTGCGCCAGGGCAGGGATCGGTTCACGGGGCGGCGCTGTCGCTGGCGATCAGGCCGTCAGCAAGCGTGACGACGCGGTCACAGCGTTCGGCCAGCTCCGGATCGTGGGTAATGATCACCAGCGTCGCATCGGTTTCGGCGCGGCGGGCGAAAAGCAGTTCCACGATTTCATGGCCCGTGGCCGCGTCCAGATTGCCGGTCGGTTCGTCGGCGAAGATCAGCTGCGGGCGCGGAGCGGTAGCTCGCGCGATCGCCACGCGCTGCTGCTCCCCGCCGGAAAGCTGGGTGGGGTAATGGGTCAGGCGGTGGCCCAGCCCGACCGCTTCCAGCTCCGCCTGGGCGCGCGGCCATGCATCGTCTTTGCCGGCAAGCTCCATCGGCGTGGCGACGTTTTCCTGCGCGGTCATGGTCGGCAGCAGGTGGAAGGCCTGCAGCACGATCCCGATCCGTCCGCGCCGTGCGGTGGCCAGATCGTCTTCGCTCAGCGCGGCGAAATCCTGCCCCGCCACGCTCAGCGTTCCGCCGCTGGCACGTTCCAGCCCGGAAAGCACCGCCATCAGCGAGCTCTTGCCCGAACCCGAAGGGCCAAGCAGGGCGAGCGTCTCGCCATTGCGCACGGTCAGATCGATCCCGCGCAGAATCTCCACGGCGGCCGGACCCTGGCCGAGCGAGAGGGTGAGGTTGCTCGCCTGGATGGCGTTGCCGCTTTCGGGGCCGGTTTTTGGGGGTGAGGGGCTTGTCACAATCCGGCGATGGCATAGGGAGCATGTCAAGAGCAAGGAGCTTTGAGCATGCATTGGTTGAGGTTATCGCTGGTTTGCGTTTTCGGCATGGCACTGGCGGCCTGCGGCGGGGAAGCGCCGGAGCCGCAGCCTGCCGAAACGGAAGCGATTGCGGACGGGGTTCCGGTCATCGGGCCGGAGCAACACATCCTGGCCTTCGGGGACAGCCTGTTCGCCGGATATGGGCTGGAGGATGGCGAAAGCTATCCCGCCCGGCTGGAGAGCAGCCTGCGCGCCCGGGGGATCAATGCACGCCTGATCAATGCTGCCGTTTCCGGCGATACCAGCGCGGCGGGGTTGCAGCGGCTGGCCTTCACGCTGGACAATCAGCAAGAGACGCCGGACCTGGTGATCGTGGAGCTGGGCGGAAACGACCTGCTGCGCAGCATTCCGCCGGAAGAGACGAAAGAGAACCTTTCCGCCATTCTGGAAGAATTGCAGCGCCGCGAAATTCCCGCAATGCTGATGGGCATGCGCGCGCCGCCCAATCTGGGCTCCGAGTTTCAGCGAAGCTTCGACGCGATCTATCCTGCATTGGCGCAGGAATATGACACGGCTCTGGTGCCGTTCTTCCTGGAGGCGGTCTATGACAAGCCCGACCTGATGCAGGATGACAAGATCCACCCGACTGCGCGCGGGATCGAGGAACTTGTGGCGGCAACGGCGGATGACGTGGCGCAGGCCCTTCCCGAAGGTGACGGTCAGGCGGAAGAATATTAACCGTATCGGTAAATATATCTTGACATCGTAACGCTATCCGGTTAATCGACCGGAACATCGCGATAGTGCGAGTCGGGCCCCGCCGCCAGCTCTGCTCGCGCTAATCCAGTCTTTCCACTGCGCCGCCTGCCACTCTCCAGACCGAGGCTTCCCGCTCGATCTCGGCAAAGGGGGCCAGCTCCGTTCCCGTCAGCCAGACCTGCGCCTTGCCGCGGCGCAGCCGGTCAAACAGGGCGGCGCGGCGCACCGGATCGAGATGGGCAGCCACTTCGTCCAGCAGCAGCAAGCCGGGACGCCCCCCTGCGGCCAGTTCCGCATGGGCCAGCGTGATCGCGATCAGCATCGCCTTCTGCTCGCCGGTGGAGCACAGCGCAGCCGGCTGCCCCTTGCCGACCATGACCACTTCCAGCTCGTCGCGCTGGGCGCCGATCAGCGTGCGCTGCGCCGCCAGGTCGCGCTGGCGGTTCTCGCGCAGGGCGGCGGCCAGTTCGCTGGCATCCAGCGGGCCGCCCGGCGCGTAGGTCAGGCCGGGGCGGGCGAAGGGTTCTTCCGGCAGGTTCGCCAATTCGGCCGAGAGCCGCTCCACCAGCATGGCGCGCCCTTGGGCGAGCGCGGCGCCCGCTTCGGCCAGCTGCGCCTCTGCCGCATCGAACCAGCGCGCATCGGGCATGGCGGGGTCGGAAAGCAGGCGGTTGCGCTCTCGCAAGGCGGCCTCGAAGCGGGTGGCCCGCCGGGCATGGGCAGGGTCGAGCGCCAGGGTGAGGCGGTCCATATAGCGCCGCCGCGTCCCGGCGCTGTCGGCGAACAGCCGGTCCATCGCCGGGGTCAGCCAGCTGATGGCCAGCCATTCGCCCAGGCTGACGGCGCTCGCCTGCGCCTCGTTTATATGGACCAGGCGCCTGCCGGGCTGCACGGCATCGGCGCCGGTGCCCAGTTGCACCCGCCCCGCGTCTTCGCCGCAATCGAGCTGAGCGCTCACGGCAAAGCCGCCGGCGCCTTCATTGCCGGCCATTTCGGCCAAAGGTGCCCGGCGCAGGCCCCGCCCGGGGGCAAAGAGGGAGATCGCTTCCAGCACGTTGGTCTTGCCCGCGCCGTTTTCGCCCACCAGCAGGTTGAAATGCGCCGTGCCGTCGATGCGGGTCGCGCGGTGGTTGCGGAATGCGGAAAGGGTGATGCGGTCAAGCGCCATGGCCGGGCAGTCGATAGAGGCTTTGGCCGCGCGCTTCTAGATGGTGCCGCCTGCCTTGGCGAATGGGGAGAAATCCGTTTCGCTGTCGAACACCTCCACGCCTTCGCGCCGCTTCAGGAAACCCACCACCAGATAGGTCACCGGGGTCAGCACCGCTTCCCAGACCGTTTTGATCAGCCATTGGGAGAGTACGACTTGCCACAGCAATTCCGGCGGCCAGCCCGCCAGCCCGTAGAAAGCCAGCGGATAGAAGATCAGGCTGTCCAGCCCCTGGCCGACCACTGTCGAACCGATCGTGCGCATCCACAGGAAGCGTCCGCCGGTGATCAGCTTCATCTTGGCGAGCACGAAGCTGTTGGCGAATTCGCCCGCCCAGAAGGCGGTCATCGATGCCAGCACGATCCGCCAGCTATTGCCGAACACGAATTCGTAAGACTCCTGCCCCGGCCAGCCTTCCGCCGGCGGCAGGGAGACGACCACCCAGGCCATGAAGGCCATGAAGATCAGCGCGGCAAAGCCCGTCCAGATCACGCGCCGCGCCTGGGCATAGCCGTATACTTCGGTCAGCACGTCCCCGATGATGTAGCTGATCGGGAAGAACAGCACGCCCGCGCCGAAGGACCACTGGGTTCCGCCGGGCAGTGTGACGTAAGATGGCTTGGCGGCGCCGATGACGTTGGAAAGCAGCAGGATCGCCACGAAGGCGGCCATGATATAGGCCAGATAGCGGAAATGCGTGCGCTCTACCGCCTTGCCTTCGATCCGTTGGAGATGCCCGTCCATCTGCAGGACGTAACCCGATTTGCGCGAACGGCAAAGCGTATCAGAGTGGGCGGCAATTCCGGCGGCAAAAATCCGGGGTCCACTTTTCGTCCCGATGGCGATTTTTTGCTGCCGCATCGCTTTGGCCAAAAACCGGGGTCCACTTTTTGGCGCGATGCTTTATGGCGGCGCCAACGCGCCCGTAGTTCAACTGGATAGAGCACGAGCCTTCTAAGCTTGGAGTTGCAGGTTCGAGTCCTGCCGGGCGCGCCAAATTGTTCACGCAAAAGTCCCTCGCTTTGCTCGGTGTACTTTTGCGTGGATCAATGGAGTTGATTATCCTTGGAGCGGTCCGGCGGATAATCAACGCGCTGCTTGAGCGTGCGAAAACAGAAGCGACAGCCAGCGCCGGAAGATAGGCGCGATGGGAGGGCTGCATGAAAGACGATTCAACGGATCACCGCGATGCACCGCGCTTGTCCGGCGCAAGCCGCAGGACCGCGCTCGGCGCCATGATGCTGCCCCTGGCGGGCCTGCTGCCGTCCGCGGTAGTCGCGCAGGAAAAGGTCGAACCGGATCGCAGGCGACGCTTCGTGCTGGTCCATGGCGCCTATAGCGGCGGGTGGATCTGGAAGATGGTGACGCAGCAGCTGCGGGCGCGGGGTCACGAGGTCTGGACACCGACGCTGAGCGGGCTGGGCGAGCGTTCGCATCTCGCCCGCTTCGATATCGATCTCACCACCCATATCCGCGATGTCGTGAACTGCATCCATTGGGAAGGGCTGGATGGGGCAGGGATCACTCTGGCCGGGCATTCCTATGCCGGCACGGTGATTTCCGGCGTGGCCGAAGAGTTGCCCGAAGGCACGGCGGATTCCTTCGTCGTGATCGACGGTGCGCTGCCTTTGGATGGGCAAAGCCATTTTTCCTATTTCGGGCGCGATACGGAAGGGTTGCCGCAGGTGATGCCATTGGGCGACGGCGTGGGGGACGACTATCCCGAGCCGATCCGCTCATGGATCAAGGAGCGGATGATGCCGCATCCCACCGGCAGTTTTATCGAGCCCCTGCAGCTGAGCGGCGCGCGCGAGCGGATCAGGGCCAAGACCTTCATCAAGGCGACCGGCCCCGGCACGGTCAGCTTTCCGCACCGCACGGTCGAGCGTATCCGGGAAGATCCAAGCTGGCGCTATGAGGAGCTGGCTTGCGGGCACAATACGCCCGTGGAAATGCCGCTGGAGACGGCGGCCGCGCTGGAGCGCGCGGCCTGGGCCTGATTTGCCTGGCCCGTTTGGATCAGGCGGGTTTGCTTAGGCGCAATTGATGCAGAGCGTCGCCGTCGGCAGGGCTTCCAGACGGTTCTCGCTGATTTCCGCGCCGCAATTGGCGCAGGTGCCATAGGTGCCGTTCTCGATGCGGCCGAGCGCGTTGCGCGTGTCGGCGATTTCCTTGCGCAGCACATCGTCCACTCCGGCGAGCGCCTCGTCATCGGCCAGATCGACTGCCTGTTCCTCTGAATCGGCGTCGAGCGGGTGCCGCAGATCGTCCTCGATAATTTCCGCGCGGTCGATCAGTTCGGCCAGCTTGGCCTTCAAGGTCTTGGCGAGTTCGTCATATTTGCTCATTCGAGTGTCCTCTTTGCGAATGCGCCTGGGGCGCATCTCGATGCTCTTTTCAGGCAGATCGGTAATCGCGTCTTTGCGCCGCATCAAGGTTCCCGCCTTAGCGAAAAAACGCGCTTTCCGTCGGAATTTCTTACACAATGGATAGCGTTAACCTATCGCGAACCATCGTGTCCTGCAGAAATGCTCAATACGTCAAAACTGGCACGGCCGTTGCATCGTAAGGGGCGTACCTATTCTCCTGGGTACTTTATGTCTTCGAATTGAGGCGGGACCGGACCCCCCGTTCCCCCAAAACCCCGGTCTCCCGGTCCCGCCTCAAAAAACCAAAAAAATAAAACCCTGGTTCTGACCGCTCCGGCAACGGAGCGGTCAGTTTCCGGCTGTGCAGCCCATTTGCGGCTGCAACGCGGCATCGCCCCCCGGAGTTGGCGGGAGGCGGACGTTCAATTTTTCGGGATTTCGCGGGGCGCCTCAGGACGCCTTGGCGACGGCCTTTTCCTGCATCAGCTGCTGCAATTCGCCGGCCTCGTACATTTCCATCATGATGTCGCTGCCGCCCACGAATTCGCCCTTCACGTAAAGCTGCGGGATCGTCGGCCAGTCGGAATAGGACTTGATGCCCTGGCGGACTTCCATGTCCTGCAGCACGTCGAAACTGTCATAGGCCACGCCGCAATGTTCCAGGATCGCGATCGCGCGGCTCGAAAAGCCGCATTGCGGGAAAAGCGGCGTGCCCTTCATGAACAGCACGACGTCGTTCGAATTGACGATTTCGGTAATGCGGGTGTTGGCATCGGACATGGTGGGGCCCCAATCAATCTGGTGCGAAAAGTTGTTCTTAGGCCATCAATTGGGAACGGCGGTGGTCAGTTGCAAGGCATGCAGTGCGCCGCCCATCCTATCGCCCAGGGCTTCATAGACCAGCTTGTGCTGCTGCACCCGGCTCTTTCCGGCGAATTCGGAAGAGGTTACGCGTGCGGCATAGTGATCCCCGTCCCCAGCGAGGTCGGTGATTTCGACCTCGGCATCGGGCAGGGCTGTCTTGATGATCTCGGCAATATCTTCGGCTGCCATAGGCATGTCGTCAAAATTCCTTTCGCCGGGGCTTAGACGCCGCCCATCAGCTGGCGGCGGGCCTCGATCGACTTTTCTTCCAGAGCGGCGCGGACGCCCGCTTCATCCACATCCACGCCGGCGGATGTCAGATCGCCCAGAACCTTGCGGATCACATCCTCGTCGCCGGCTTCTTCGAAGTTCGACTGAATCACTTCCTTGGCGTAGGATTCGGTCTCTTCGGCGCTCAGGCCCATCTTCTCTGCGGCCCAATGGCCCAGAAGGCGGTCCCGCCTGGCGGTGACGCGGAACGCGGTATCCGCATCCATTACATATTTGGCTTCTTCACCGCGCTCGCGGTCGCTGAAATCGGTCATGTCGGCCTCTTGAACTGGAAAGACGTGAACTGAAACATTGCAATGGGACTACCGGCGGGCGCAGGCCGCTGCAAGCTTAAGCAGACAGGGGCATGGCAGTATTTACGCGCTGAGCGCCGTGCCCTTGGCATACCAGGGCATTTCGCCGGTCTGACGCGCTTCATATCCGGCGATTGCGGAATCGCGTTCCAGGGTCAGGCCGACTTCGTCCAGCCCTTCCATCAGGCAGTGCTTGCGGAAAGGGTCGATTTCGAAAGTGAAGCGGTCCTGGAAGGGCGTGGTAACCGTCTGATTCTCCAGATCGATGGAGATCGGATCGGTTTCGGCAACTTCCATCAGCCTGTCGATCGCCGCTTGCGGCAGGGCGACCGTCAGGATGCCGTTCTTGAACGCATTGCCGGAAAATATGTCGGAGAAGGAAGGCGCGATCACGGCCTTCACGCCCATGTCCAGCAAGGCCCAGGCGGCATGTTCGCGGCTGGAACCGCAGCCGAAATTGTCCCCGGCCACGATAATCGGTGCACCGGCGAATTCCGGGCGGTCGAACACGTTGTTTTCATCCTTGCGCAGCGCTTCGAAAGCGCCTTCGCCAAGCCCTTCGCGGCTGATCGTCTTCAGCCAGTGTGCAGGGATGATGATGTCCGTGTCGACATTCTTCAGGCCGAACGGATAGGCGCGGCCTTCGACTTCCCGAACGGGATCCATCAGTCGGTCTCCGGCGCGTCTTCGGGATGGGGAGGATCGAAGCGCTCTTCGGCGGGCTTGGGCTTGCGCACCTTGCCGTAGAGCAGGGCGGCGGCCAGGGCGGCGGAACCGATGGCTGCTCCGGCGGCGAAAGCGGCAGTCTTGCCTACATTCTTAGAATTATCGTCGCTCATGACTCAACTCATTGGGATGAGGCTGCATAGCATGCAAGCACAAACAGCGTAAGGTTTAGGACAGGTCCCGCACATCGGTGAGCTTGCCGGTAACAGCGGCTGCGGCGGCCATGGCCGGGCTGACCAGGTGCGTTCTCGCCCCCGGGCCCTGACGGCCCACGAAATTGCGGTTGCTGGTGGAGGCGCAGCGTTCCTCGGGCGGCACCTTGTCCGGATTCATGCCCAGACAGGCCGAGCAGCCCGGTTCGCGCCATTCCAGGCCGGCTTCGATGAAGACCTTGTCCAGCCCTTCTTCCTCGGCCTGCTGTTTCACCAGACCCGAACCGGGAACGACGATGGCCCATTTGACACCGGGCGCCTTGCTTCGCCCCTTCAGGACCGCAGCGGCGGCGCGCAGATCTTCTATGCGGCTGTTGGTGCACGATCCGATGAAGACATTCTGCACTTCGATGTCGGACATGTTCTGCCCCGGCTGCAGGCCCATATAGTCCAGGCTGGCCTGTGCGGCCTTCTGCTTGGACGGGTCGGCAAAGCTTTCGGGCGCGGGAACCTTGCCCCCGATCGACACGGTGTCTTCCGGGCTGGTGCCCCAGGTCACCGTGGGTTCGACCGTCGATGCATCGATTACGACGCTCTTGTCGAAGCTGGCTCCCTCGTCGGTTTTCAGCGTCTTCCAATAGGCGACTGCGCGGTCCCAATCCTCGCCCTTGGGCGCATATTCGCGGCCCTTGAGATAGGCGAAAGTCTTCTCATCCGGCGCGATCAGGCCGGCGCGCGCGCCGCCTTCGATCGACATGTTGCACACGGTCAGGCGGCCTTCGATGCTCATTTCCTCGAACACCTTGCCGCGATATTCGATCACATGGCCGGTGCCGCCAGCCGTACCGATCGTACCGATGATGTGCAGGATCAGATCCTTGGGCGTCACGCCCGGGGACAGTTCCCCTTCCACGCGCACTTCCATGGTCTTGGACTGGGTCAGCAACAGCGTCTGGCTGGCCAGCACGTGTTCCACTTCGCTGGTGCCGATCCCGAAGGCGAGCGCGCCGATCCCGCCATGGCAGGATGTATGGCTGTCGCCGCAGACGATGGTTGCGCCGGGCAGCGAGAAGCCGAGTTCGGGCCCGACCACATGGACGATGCCCTGGTGGATGTCGGTCGCGCCGAAATAGCGGATGCCGAATTCCGGTGCGTTGCTCTCCAGCGCGGCGAGCTGCTGCGCGCTTTGCGGGTCCGCGATGGGAATGCGGTGCCCCTTTTCATCGAGCCGCGCGGTCGTGGGCAGATTGTGGTCGGGAACGGCCAGCGTCAGTTCCGGCCGGCGAACCTTGCGGCCCGAAATGCGCAGCGCCTCGAAGGCCTGCGGGCTGGTGACTTCGTGGACCAGATGACGGTCGATATAGATCAGGCAGGTGCCATCCTCGCGGCGTTCCACGAGGTGGCCATCCCAGATCTTCTCATACAATGTGCGGGGTCTGCTTGCCATGGCATGCCGCCTAGGCTTGCCGACCCCGCTAGACAAGTTAGGAAAAGTTGTGGCGCATCAATAATCACCGGTAGTACCTGCCATTGCGGCCATCACGGTAATTGTCGCGCTCGCCGATCTGGCGGTCGATCAGCCGATGAACGGTTTCAACTCTCCGGTCGAGAATCCGCAATTCGGCGCGAGTGAACCCATTTCGGGCGTAGCGCTGATGCATGTCCTTGAGGTTTTCGACCCGGCGTTCCAGCCGGTTCGCCTCGCTCCAGCTCAGCAGCCGGCGGTGTTCCGCACGGTCGATCTGGCGGTCGAGCTGGGCAATCTGGCTGCGCAATTGCCCGCCATTATGCCCCCATCCGGCGGCAGATGCGGGAACGGCGGTTCCCAATGCCAGGGCAGTGATAAGGGCCGGAATGGCCAGTTTGTTCACATTTTTCATCGCTTTGGTCTTTCATGGATCGCGGATCATTCCGCGCATTCAGAAATATCGCGAGTTTGATGAACAGCAGTGATATGAATTGTCGCAATTGCGCGCCGAATTGTAACAAAGTGTCGGTGGCTTTTTTAGCTTGCGGGAATGGCCTATGATGGCTGGCATGAGCGCTGTCTGGCCATTCCTGATCGTCCTGGCGACCATTCTTGCGATGGAATGGGTCGCATGGGCGAGCCATAAATACATTATGCATGGCTTCGGATGGGCGTGGCACCGCGACCATCACGAGCCGCATGAGAATGTGCTGGAAAAAAACGACCTTTATGCGCTTGTCGGCGCAGCGATGAGTATTTCGATGTTCGCACTCGGCAGTCCGCTGGTGATGGGCGATGCCGCCTGGTGGCCCGGGACGTGGATTGGGCTGGGCATTCTTGGATACGGCATCATCTACACGCTGGTGCATGACGGGCTGGTTCATCAGCGCTATTTCCGCTGGGTGCCCAAGAGCGGCTATGCCAAGCGCCTGGTCCAGGCGCACAAGCTGCACCACGCGACGGTTTCGAAGGAAGGCGGCGTCAGCTTCGGTTTCGTCTTCGTGCGCGATCCTGCTGCGCTGAAGGCGGATCTGAAGCGGCAGGAGCGGGCCGGGATTACGCAGCTGCGCAGCTAGCCACGCGCGCCGCTTCCCTTTCCCTCGTTCCGCAGCCGCCTGAAGGCCCGGTATCTCAATCGTTCTCGCTGATCCGCGCCGCGTGCGCCTGAACCAGGGCGATCATGTTGGGCACGCCCTGCGTGCGATTGGAGCTGAGCTGGTTTCTGAGATCGAACGGCTCGAGCGCGGCCGTGATGTCCATGGCAGCCACTTCCTTGGCGGGTTTGTCCTGCACGGCGGAGAGCACAAGCGCGACGATGCCCTTGGTTATCGCGGCATTGCTGTCGGCCAGGAAATGCAGCGCGCCGTCCTGCTCGGTGGGATAAACCCACACGCTTGCCGAGCAGCCGCGCACCTGCGTGGCATCGGTTTTGAGCGCGTCGGGCATGGGATCCAGTTCCCGCCCGAGCTCGATCAGCAGGCGGTAGCGTTCGTCGCCTTCAAGGAACTCGTATTCTTCGCGGATATCGTCGATGGAGCGCATGGGGGCGCCTCTAGCAGGCGCGCGCAAGTAATCCACCCCGGATATGTGCACGGGGGCGCCGCGGCCATGCCGAATAGTCTTGCAATTCAGGGGCTGTGCGCCTATCTGAACGTCATCCCGACATTGTGATACAAGGTTTGGACGCTGGCGCCGCAGGGGGCCGGGCGCGAAATCCCGTTGTCATGGCAATGCGGCATTATGGAGTTGAGATGGCCGATATTGCGCGCCTTACAGAAGTGATCGAGCCAGAGGCGAAGGCCCTGGGGTTCGAGCTCGTGCGCGTTAAGATCATCGGCGCCGAGGCAGGCCCGACCGAGAATGGCGGGGAAAAGGCGCTGCAGATCATGGCCGAGGATCCGGCAACGGGCCAGTTGGTGATCGAACAATGCGCCGCGCTTTCGC
>JAUIFP010000052.1 GCA_030430365.1 Alphaproteobacteria bacterium
CAGGCGTCGGTAACGACATAGGTCATGAGTGCGGCTTTCCTTCACTTTGCTCGATCTTTTCGCCTGCTATGGCCATTGTCTTGCCAGCGTCAAGGCCGCGATAGCAGGCGCGGGCCTCTTCTGGCGGTCCGCGCCGGTCAGGCAAAGAAAGGATTTCTATCACCACGACTTTGTTCTTGAGGGGCAAGGTGAGCACATCGCCGGGGGCGATCGGCTGATCCTGCCGCTCGACCCTGGCCCCGTTGCGCCTGATATGGCCGGCGGCCACCCATTTCTGTGCCAGGCTTCGGCTCTTCGAAAAGCGCAGAAACCACAAGAGCCGGTCGATCCGGATTGATGCAGTCTGCTGCGGCGCTTGCCTCATGAGCGTATGAGATCCGCAAGGCCGGCAAAGGCGCCGCCCGTCGGCCTGTCCGAAGTTTTGGCTTTTTCGTCTCTCTTCCGGCCGTCGTTCCTGGGCCTACCTTTTCCCTTACCCGGACGCTTGCCGGCCTTGCCCTTTCCTGGGCCCTTTCCTGAGCCCTTGGCCTTTCTCTGGGGAGGCCGCAGCATGCGCCATTCCCACAAGTCCGGCGCGGGCGGGCCCTGCATATTCTCGGCAAGGCTGTTCTTGGGAACAGGACGGAAACCGGCTTCGCGCATCAAGGAAGTGAAGCTTTCCGGGGCAAGTCCCATGGATGTGGCGAGTGCATCGTCGATCCTGAAGCGCTTGCCTTTGATGGCACTGCGGCGCTCATGCGCGGCGCGGAACAGCTTTTCGGCCATATCCACGCGGATCGCCTGTTTCGCCGCCCGGCGATATCCCGATGGAAGCGCCTTTCCGCAGCTTATGACCGGGGCCATATTGTCCTGAACTTGCCGCCGGTCGGCGCCGATCGCGCGCAGGATCTTGCGCGGGGCGGGTTTCAGCAGGGCAGGTACGAAAATGTCGAGCGATCCGATGGTGATGCCCAGGCGGCGCAGGAATGGCCGCTTCTCTTTCGGTATATGCTCCAGGCTTGCCCGGTCTCGCGCAATCATGCCTGCGCCGGCAATCAGCTGCAGCAACATGGCACGCACTTCGCTCCCGGCATCAGGGTCCCGGCTGGCTTCCTCGATCTTGCGCAGCGGGGCCAGAGGGGCAAGCTCTCCGTCGAGCCAATGGGTAAGCGCCTCTGATAGGCGGGAGCGCTGCGCGGGGCCAAGCTTGCCCAGTTCCTTCGTCAGTTCGATGCGCGGCCTGGAAATGTCCTTGGTGGGATGCAGCAGCGCGATCGGCTGATTGCCCCGCCGGATTTCGCCCTGTTCGATCGACAATTCGCCCAGTTCGCTGGCGATCAGCGCCTGCGCTTTCTTGGCCAGTAGTTCGGGCAGGTGTTTTTCCGCCGCAGCCAACAGCAATTTGCGGTCGGCATGGCTGGCTTGCGGGTCGACTGCAAAGCGGAAGCCATCCAGATGGCCGATCGCCTCGCCTTCCACGCATACGGAACCGTCCTCGCCCAGTACCACCTTCAGCAGCGCCGGATCCTTGCCCATGCCCTTCATCAGCACGGAGGTTCGGCGGTTGACGAAGCGCTCGGTCAGCCTGGCATGCAAGGCGTCGGACAGGCGGGCTTCCACGGTCCTGGCGCGCGCTGCCATTTCTTCCTTCGCATAAATCCAGTCTGGCCGCTGGGCTATGTAGGACCAGCTGCGGATCGCCGCGATGCGTCCCTGCAACGTATCGATATCGCCCTGCAGATTGTCGAGCTCCGCCACGCGGGCGGCCATGAAATCGGCGCCGATATGCCCCTCCTTCAGATCCTGCCAAAGCCGGGCGACGAAGCGCGAATGGGTTTCTGCGCCCTGTTGCCGGAAATCGGGGAGGGAGCATGCATCCCAGAAGCGGCGCAGCATGTCCGGCCCTGCCAGTGTCGCGGCGATCTCGGGATTCTCGGAGAGGCGTTTGAGCACGGCCAGATCAATCGCTTCGGGCGCCGGTGCCAGCTCGGGATCTTCCGGCGGGCTCTCAAGATCGGCGATAAGCGTGGCAACATCGTCAAAACGCGGCTGCGCCTCTCGCCAGAACAGTTTGGTCAGCGGCGCGAAACGGTTTTCCTCGATCGCGTATATCTCTTCTTCTTCGAATTCGACCGGCCTGCCGCTGCGCCCATCTTTGCCACCGCCAGACAGCGTGCCGAATGTGCCGTCTTTCTGATGGCGCCCGGCGCGGCCGGCAATTTGCGCCATTTCCGGCGGTGTCAGCCGCCTTTGCCGCACCCCGTCGAATTTTGTCAGCCCGGCAAAGGCGACATGCGCCACATCGAGATTCAGCCCCATGCCGATGGCATCGGTGGCGACGATGTAATCGACTTCCCCGGACTGGAACAATTCGACCTGCCGGTTGCGCGTCTCCGGCGAAAGCGCCCCCATGACCACTGCCGCGCCGCCACGAAACCGGCGAAGCATCTCTGCAGTGGCATAAACCTGCTCTGCCGAAAACGCGACGATGGCGCAGCGCGGGGGCAGGCGCGAAAGCTTGGCAGAGCCGGCATGGCTAAGAGTCGAAAAGCGCGGCCGCGCTTCAATTTCAGCTTCGGGTACTAGAGTTTTAAGAAGCGGTTCTATCGTTGCCGCCCCCAGCAACATGGTTTCCTCCCGACCGCGGGCATGAAGCAGCCGGTCGGTGAAGATGTGGCCGCGCTCGCGGTCGGCGGAAATCTGCACCTCGTCCAGCGCGACAAAGGCAAGATCGCCCGTATCGAGAAGGCCGCCGGAAGAATCCTCCCGCCGGCCGCCGGGGACAGGCATGGCTTCCGCCGTGCATAGCAGCCAGCGTGCACCGGGTGGCTCGATCCGCTCTTCGCCCGTGATCAGGGCAACGGACTTTTCGCCCTTGATTGCGCAAACCTTGTCATAGACTTCTCGTGCCAGCAGCCGCAGGGGGAAACCGATTGCCCCGCTGGAATGCGCACAAAGCCGTTCGATGGCGAGATGGGTCTTGCCGGTGTTGGTCGGGCCGAGAACGGCTTTCACCCGGCTGTCTGCTTGGCGGCGCGTCACAGGATCGATTTTGGCAGGCGGGGCAAGGCGCTGCAACCTGCAAGTTCACCGCGCAATTTGGCCCGTCGGCTGATCGCGCGGATGACTCGGCTTGGCGTAATTATCGGAAACTTAACTTTGCCGGCCTTAGCATTTGCGCCAAATGTTCGGTCGGGTAAGGGTTAACGTATCCGCATGGGATCGCAGCGGACGAAGGCCCTAATGGAGAGCGGGGTTGAATAGACCGCAGGCAAAAGCTGAATTCGGGCGCAAATCGGGCCCCGGGCCGGAGACGGCTGCGGGAATCGTGCAGCTTTCGCATGCGCAGATCCTGGACGAATCCAGCACCATCGTTCTCAGCCGCTACAATTCCCTTGCCGAGCGCTACGGCCAATGGCGAGAGCGTGTTTCGGCCAGATTCCAGGAAATGGATCTGGCGCCCAACCTTGCCGAAGATGTCGGCAGCGTGCGCTGGTTCCGCGGCATGGGCACGATGTTCGGCCTGGCCGCAGTCGCATTGCTGTTCTGGCCCAACCTTTCGCCCCTGGAAGCCGCGCAGCCGATGCCGATCGACGATTCCACGCGGGATGAATATCGCAGCCAGATGATCATGCCTCTGGCGCTTGGCGGCGATAGCGGACGCCATATGGCGGCGACGAGTGCAGTCGTCCCGCTCCAGTCCGCACCCGAACGCCCGCGCATAGAACTGGTGGCCACATTGGCCCAGGGCGACAGTTTCGTCCGCATGCTGCGCCGGGCCGGTGTCGGCGCGGGCGAAGCAGACGACATTGCCTCGCGCGTGGCATCTGCCATGCCGCTGGCGGACATTCAGCCCGGAACCAAGGTCGATATCGTACTCGGACGCCGGAGCGCGGCCGGTGCGTCGCGCCCGCTCGACGAGTTGTCTTTCCGCGCCCGCTTCGATCTCGAAATCGGGCTGCAGCGCGGCGAAACCGGCCTTGCGCTCGAACAGCGGCCCATTCGCGTCGACACGACCCCGCTGCGCATCCGTGGCAAGATCGGCCCCAGTCTCTATCGTTCGGCCCGTGCTGCCGGCGCTCCGGCAAAGTCGGTGCAGCAATTCCTGCGCGTGGTCAGCGAACAGACCGATCTCAACCGCGCGCTGGCCGCCAATGACGAGTTTGATCTGATCGTTTCCTACAAACGGGCGGCCACCGGCGAAGTGGAAGCCGGCGATTTGCTTTACGCCGGCATTATTCGCGAAGGCACGCCGAAGCTGCAACTCATGCGCTGGGGCAAGGACGGGGTCTATTATGAGGCGTCCGGCGTTGGCGAACAGCGCAGCGGCCTGCTCGCGCCGGTGCCAGGGCGCATGACATCGCGTTACGGCATGCGGCGGCATCCGATCCTGGGTTACAAGCGGATGCATGCGGGAATCGACTTCAAGGCCGGCTATGGCCAGCCGATCTATGCAGTCACGGACGGGACCGTGCAGTTTGCCGGCCGCAATGGCGGGCACGGAAACTTTGTGAAACTGGCGCATGGCGGCGGGCTGGGCACCGGTTATGCGCATATGAGCAAGATCGCCGTGCGTTCCGGCCAGCGCGTGCGGCGCGGGCAAGTGATCGGCTATGTCGGCTCCACCGGGCTTTCGACCGGTCCTCACCTCCATTACGAAATGTATCGCAGTGGCAAGACGGTCGATCCTTCCAGCGTCCGTTTCGTCACGCGCGCTCAATTGACCGGCAGCCAGCTGGCCAATTTCAAATCGACGCTTGCGCAGTTGCTCGAGGTTGAACCCGGCGCGGCGCTGGCCGATCTGGCGCCGACCAAGGACGAAATCGAAGCGCCCGCCAGAGAAATCGAGCGGGCAGATCATCCGCGCGAAATCGGCTGATCCGGCAGCGCCCGGTTCACCAGCCACTCTTTCGGGCGATTGCGCCTGTTCCCGTTTTGCGGCAGGGATCCAGCCCATGAACCCGCCTTCATCCGCTTCCTTCCCGGCAACGCGCCTGCGCCGCACGCGGGCCAGCACGTGGAGCCGCGCGCTCCACCGCGAAACCCTCCTGACGCCGGCAGACCTGATCTGGCCGGTTTTCGTGACCGAAGGCGAAGGGGTGGAAGAACCGATTGCCTCGCTTCCCGGCGTATCGCGCTGGTCGGTGGACGGCATCGTGCAGCGTGCGCGGGAAGCGATCGATCTGGGTATTCCCTGCCTTGCCCTGTTTCCCAATACGCCGCCCGAAAAGCGCAGCAAGGATGGGGCGGAGGCGCTTTCTCCCGACAATCTCATGTGCCAGGCGATCCGCGCCATTCGCGACGCCTGCGCCGACGAGATCGGGATCCTGACCGATGTCGCGCTCGATCCCTACACCGCGCACGGGCAGGATGGACTGGTCGATGAAGAGGGCTACGTGCTGAACGATGCCACGGTGGAGGTACTGACCGGCCAGGCGCTCAATCAGGCGGATGCCGGTGCGGATATCATCGCCCCGTCGGACATGATGGATGGGCGCATCGGCGCGATACGCCAGGTTCTGGAAGCCCAGGGCCATGTAAATGTCCAGATCATGAGCTACGCGGCCAAATATGCCTCTGCATTCTATGGGCCTTTCCGCGATGCCGTGGGTTCTCGCGGACTGCTCAAGGGCGACAAGCAGGGATACCAGATGGATCCGGCCAATGCCGAAGAAGCGTTACGCGAAGTCGCGCTGGACTTGGCAGAGGGCGCTGACAGCGTGATGGTCAAGCCGGGTCTGCCCTATCTCGATATCGTGGCCCGGGTGAAGCAGCGCTTCGAAGTGCCCGTCTTCGCCTATCAGGTGAGCGGTGAATACGCGATGATAGAGGCAGCCGCGTCCGCCGGTGCGGGAGAGCGGGAGCCGCTGGTGATCGAAACGCTGATGGCATTCAAACGGGCAGGCTGCTCGGGTATTCTCACCTATCACGCGCCATTGGCTGCGCGGCTGCTCAATGGCTGAGTTCCGCCTGGAAACGGACAGACTCCTTCTGCGCGACTGGCGCAACGAAGACATCGATGACTTCCATCGCCTCGGCAGCGATCCGCTCGTCATGCAGACACTCGGCCCGCTCATGTCGCGCGAACAGACGGCTGCCCTGATCGCCCGGCTGCAGCAACACGCGGAAAATTTCGGCTACACTTTCTGGCCGGTCGAACGCCAGCAGGATGCCCGCGTGATCGGCTGGACCGGCCTCATCCGCAGCAAGGTACCGGCGATCGAGGACGAGATCGAAATCGGCTGGCGTCTTGCCAGCGATTGCTGGCGCCAGGGCTATGCCTGGGAAGCTGCCGCCGCGGTCCTGGAATGGGCGCGGAATCGAAAATTGAGCAATAGGATTGTCGCCATTACTGCCGAGATCAATGAACGAAGCCGCCTTCTGATGGAACGTTTGCACATGGTCCATCGCCCGGAACGCGATTTCGATCACCCCGGCGTGGCACCGGACAATCCGCTACAACCGCATGTCGTTTACGAAAAGGAGCTTTGAGGATGATCAGCAGGCCGGATACGACCATCGCTGCAATCCACGGCAAATCACCCAAGATTCATGACAGCGCGTTTGTCGCACCGGGCTGCCGGATCATCGGCGATGTCGAAATCGGGCCGGATGCCAGCATCTGGTACAATTGCGTGATCCGCGGGGACGTGAACCGGATCGTGATCGGCGCGCGCAGCAATATCCAGGACGGCACGGTCGTGCATTGCGAAAGCCGCCAGCCCGAAAACCCGGAAGGCTGCGCCACGATCATTGGGGACGACGTGCTGATCGGCCATATGGCGATGCTCCATGGCTGCACTCTGGAAGACCGGGCCTTTGTCGGCATGAGCGCAATCGTCATGGATGCCTGCCGCATCGGATCGGATGCGATGCTTGCCGCCGGCGCGCATCTTACGCCGGGTAAGGAGATACCCGCGCGGCAGCTCTGGGTCGGCAGGCCGGCCAAATATGCCCGCGACCTCTCCGACAAGCAGATCGAGCGCATGGGCAGGGGCACCGCCCATTACATCGAGAATGCCCGCCTTCATGCAGCGGCCCTGGCCGATGGCGCGGCCGAAGGCTGATCTTCCGCCAGCGACCGGGATCCTGGGCCTTGCCGATGCGCAGGGGCGGCTGGCCGTGCGGGTGACGCCGGGGGCACGGACCGAAACCCTGGAATTGGGTGAGGGCAGGCTAGTTGCCAAAGTGCGGGCCAAGCCCAAGGACGGGGAAGCGAATTCCGCCGTCCTGGCGCTGCTAGCAAAGGCTTTGGGATTGGCGCCATCGCGCCTGCGCCTGGTGCGCGGGGCGACTTCGCGGGACAAGACCGTTCAGCTGGATCTGGACGAATAACAGGGTATCGAAGCGTCCGCTGGTTCAGCGCCCGGCCATGGCCTCCGCAATTTGAGACAGCCGCTCTGCAAACAGATCCGCGATCTTCTGGTCGTCCGGCGCGACATCTGCCACCGCCCGCTTCATCGCTCCGGCCCATTGCTGCGCGCTTTCCGGGTCTATCGCTATGCCGGAATGCGCGCTCATCATGCACTTGCCCGGATTCTCGTTAAACCAGTCCTTTGGGCCGCCGGTCCAGGCGGTGAGGAAACCGGTGAGGGAATGGCGCATGGGGCCCAGATCCGCCGCATGCATGGCGCGCAATTTCGCATAGGCCGGGTCCGCTTCCATCAAATCGTAGAACCGGCCCACGATGCGTGCGATCACTTCGCGTCCGCCGAGCTGTTCGAACGGCGTGACGCGAACCTCTTCCATAGTGGTCGCCATGTTTTCCCTCTTCGGCCAGATAGCGTTGCACCAGCCTATGCCGTGCGGGACTGCGATCCGCTTTGATCCCGCTCAAAAAGGACGGGCGAAGCGCTAGGGGGAATGCCGGTATCGGGAATCAAAAAGGCCCGCCCTTGCCTTGTGGCAGGGACGGGCCTTTTATTGAGCCTTCCGAAAAATCAGCCCTTGGATTCTTCTCCCTCGGGGGAATCGTCCGTCTTGGCATCCGGCGTCTTGGGCGCAGGAGGCTTCTTCGCCGCGGTCTTGCGGGTGGAAGCCTTGCGCTTGCGCCTGTCCACCTTGGGCGGTGCGGGTGTCAGCTCGAAGGAGAGGCTGTCTTCCTTCACGCTCACATGCACTTCGCCGCCATGGGCAAGCTTGCCGAACAGCAGTTCTTCGGCAAGCGGCTGCTTGACCTTCTCCTGGATGAGGCGTGCCATCGGGCGCGCACCATAGAGCCGGTCGTAACCGCGCTTGCCCAGCCACTTGCGGGCGTCGCCGTCGAACTGGATATGCACATTCTGTTCGGCCAGCTGAAGTTCCAGCTGCAGAATGAACTTGTCGACCACGCGGCTGACCGTTTCCGGGCCGAGATAGGCGAAGGGCACGATGGCATCGAGCCGGTTGCGGAATTCCGGCGTGAACATCCGGGTCACCGCTTCTTCGCTCGCATCTTCCTTCGATACGTCGCCGAAGCCGATGCCCTGCTTGGCCATGTCGGCCGCGCCGGCATTGGTCGTCATCACCAGCACGACATTGCGGAAATCCACCGTCTTGCCGTGATGATCGGTCAGGCGGCCATTATCCATCACCTGCAGCAGGATGTTGAACAGATCGGGGTGAGCCTTCTCGATCTCGTCCAGCAGCAGCACGCAATGCGGCTGCTGATCGATGGCATCTGTAAGAAGCCCGCCCTGATCGTAACCGACATAGCCCGGAGGCGCGCCGATCAGCCGGGAAACGGAATGCCGTTCCATATATTCGGACATGTCGAAACGCTGCAGCGGGATGCCCATGATGCTGGCCAGCTGGCGCGCGACTTCCGTCTTACCGACGCCTGTGGGGCCGGAGAACAGGAAGCTGCCAATCGGCTTGTCGGGATCGCGCAGGCCCGCACGGGACAGTTTCATGGCGGTCGAAAGCACTTCGATCGCCCGATCCTGGCCGTAAACGACCCGCTTGAGATCCTTCTCGAGATTTTCGAGCGCCCGCTTGTCGTCCTTGCTGACCGATTTGGGCGGGATGCGGGCCATGGTGGCAATCACGGCTTCGATCTCGTTGGCCGTGATCTTCTTCTTGCGGCGGCTGGGCGGTACCAGCATCTGCATGGCGCCCACTTCGTCGATCACGTCGATCGCCTTGTCAGGCAGCTTGCGGTCATTGATGTAGCGCGCGGAGAGCTCCACGGCTGTCTTGATCGCATCGGGCGTATATTTCACGCCGTGATGTTCCTCGAACGCCGTGCGCAGGCCCTTGAGGATCTTGATCGTGTCTTCCACCGTCGGTTCGTTCACGTCGATCTTCTGGAACCGGCGCAGCAGGGCGCGGTCCTTCTCGAAGTGATTGCGGAATTCCTTGTAGGTCGTCGAACCGATGCAGCGGATCGAGCCATTGGAAAGCGCCGGTTTCAGAAGGTTGGACGCGTCCATGGCACCGCCGCTTGTCGCGCCTGCGCCGATAACCGTATGAATCTCATCGATAAACAGGATCGCATGCGGCATTTTTTCGAGTTCGGAGACGACCTGCTTCAGCCGTTCTTCGAAATCGCCGCGATAGCGCGTGCCGGCGAGCAGGGAGCCCATGTCGAGCGAATAGATCACCGCTTCTGTCAGAACATCGGGCACTTCGCCTTCCACGATCTTGCGGGCCAGGCCTTCTGCAATCGCCGTCTTGCCCACGCCGGGGTCGCCCACATAAAGCGGGTTGTTCTTGGACCGGCGGCACAGGATCTGGATCGTGCGGTCCACTTCGGGGCCGCGGCCGATCAGCGGATCGACCTTGCCGTCCAGCGCCTTCTGGTTGAGATTCACGCAGAACTGATCGAGCGCGGAATCCTTCTTCGACTTTTCCGACTTTTCTTCGGGGGCCTGCTGCGGCTCTTCCCCGCCGGTGGGCGATCGATTCTCAAGCTGCCTGCCGCCCTTGCCGATACCGTGGCTGATATAGCTCACGGCATCCAGGCGGCTCATATCCTGCTGCTGCAGGAAATAGACGGCATAGCTGTCCCGCTCCGAAAACAGGGCGACCAGCACATTGGCGCCTGTGACCGTGTCCTTGCCGGATGACTGAACGTGCAGGATCGCGCGCTGAATGACGCGCTGGAAGCCCGCCGTTGGCTGGGGATCGGTTTCGTCCTCGGTCTTGAGGGACTGATATTCCTGATCGAGATATTGCCGGACGACTTCTGCCAGTTCGCCCAAATCCACTCCGCAAGCCGTCATCACTTCGGCTGCATCCGTGTCTTCGATCAGTGCAAGCAGCAAATGTTCCAGAGTCGCATATTCATGCGCGCGGTCGGTCGCGTTCTGGAGAGCGTTGTGGAGTGTCTTTTCTAGGCTTTGTGCGAAACTTGGCATTCAATTGTCTTTCGTTGGCAGAAACGATTGTACGCTTGAGAAAAGCGGTGAACAAACAAGGTTGCAGGCATGTTCATGGCCAAGTGCTGAATGGCCAATAACCGTTGGACCAATATCTAGATGGTGTGCCGCCGCCAAAATTCGAGGGGCGGGCCGCATCAGGTGTTGGCCTTGGGTTTGAAAAACGCATCTGCGGCTTGCCGGTGCGCAGCGGCTTTATCGCTGTGCGCCCTGACCCGGTCGATCTCCGCTTCGAGCAAGGCGATACGATCTGCCAATTCACTTTGCGAATAGCTATCCAGGCTCTCGAGAGAGAGTTTGCTGGCTGCATCTCCGCGCCGTGTGGGGAGATCATCGTCGTCCATTGCAGTGCAGCATCGCAATTGCTTGTGCTTTCTGTCAATGGGGATGGTGCCTGATCTGTGGAGTGCGGTGCGCTCCAATCTGGGGGAACAGAGGGAGGTTACATGGGGGATTACATGTCGGCGGACTTGCCGAAGACGATGAAAGCTGCGGGTTTCACGGCCCCTGGCGGTCCGGAAGTCCTTAAAATAGAACAGCTTGCAGTGCCGCAGCCGGGGGAAGGCCAGGTGCTGATCCGCACTGCCTATGCCGGCGTTAACCGGCCGGACGTGATCCAGCGGCGCGGCTTCTATCCGCCCCCGCCAGGAGCTTCTCCGATTCCCGGATTGGAAGTGGCGGGAGAGATTGTTGCGCTGGGCGAAGGCACGAATCCTGCTTTGCTCGGCCAGCAGATCTGCGCTTTGGTATCGGGCGGCGGTTATGCCGAATACTGCCTTGCCCATGCCGGGCACTGCCTGCCTGTGCCCGGTGCGCTATCCCTGAAAGAGGCCGCTGCCTTTCCCGAGACGCTGTTTACCGTCTGGCACAATGTCTTCGATCGCGGCTGGGCGAGCGATGGTGAGACTCTGCTGGTCCATGGCGGAACCAGCGGGATAGGCTCGATGGCGATCATGCTGGCAAAGTTGTTCGACCTCAAAGTGATCACGACTTGCGGAAGCGAAGAAAAATGCGCGGCCGCGCGCCAACTCGGTGCCGATCTGGCCGTGAACTACCGCGAGCAGGACTTCGTAGAGGAAGTGAAGGCCTTTACGGCCGGCAAGGGCGTGGAGATCGTGCTGGATATGGTCTCGGGCGATTACGTGCCGCGCAATCTGGAATGCCTTGCGGAGGATGGCCGGCATGTCACGATTGCGGCGCTCGGCGGGGCAAAGACGGAATTGAACATGGGGCAGATCATGGTGCGGCGCCTGACCCTAACCGGGTCGACGCTCCGCCCGCGCACTGACGAATTCAAGACGCTGCTTGCCGAAGAGATTGCTCGAAATGTCTGGCCCCTGGTTGAAGAGGGTGCCTTGCGGCCCGTGATGGACAAGACCTTTCCGCTGGCCGAGGCTCATGCCGCCCATGCGCGGATGGAGGCGGGTGAACATATCGGCAAGATCGTGCTAGAGATCTGAGCATGGATGAAAAGCTGGTTCTGCATGAGGATTTGCGCAGCGGAAATTGCTACAAGATCCGCCTGACAGCGGCGCTTCTGGGCTTGCCGCTGGAGCGCAAGACCTATGACATCATGAAGGGCGAGACGCGCACGCCGGATTTCCTTGCCAAGGTCAATTCCAATGGGCGCATTCCGGTGCTTCAGGCGGACAATCGCTTTCTTCCCGAAAGCA
Source organism: Alphaproteobacteria bacterium (assembly GCA_030430365.1). Taxonomy (GTDB): domain Bacteria; phylum Pseudomonadota; class Alphaproteobacteria; order Sphingomonadales; family Sphingomonadaceae; genus Andeanibacterium. The sequence continues at coordinate 12,011 of JAUIFP010000052.1, forward strand.
ACGCGGCCTGCTTTTATCTTGCCGAGGAAAGCCGGCTGATGCCGGAGGACCGGTTCGGGCGTGCCGATATGCTGCGTTGGATGTTTTTCGAGCAATATAATCACGAACCCAACATCGCGACCTTGCGCTTCTGGCTCTATTTCATCGGTGAAGACAATCTTTCGGACGAGCAGCGCGCGCAAATCCTGCCGAAACGCATGGCGGGCGAAGCGGCTCTGGAATTGATGGACCGGCATCTTGCTGGCCGCGAATGGTTCGTCGGTTCGTCGGCCACGCTCGCCGACATTTCGCTCTATGCCTATACGCATGTCGCCGAAGCGGGCGGTTTCCTGCTGGCCGACCATGCGAATATCTGCGCCTGGCTGGACCGCGTTGCCGCCTTGCCGGGCTATGTTCCGATGGACTGAAGGCGCGCGGCACGCTGACCTAAAAGCTTCACAGAGTCGCCGAACTGTCCCCAAACTGTGAATCCCTTGTAACAATTGGGATTCATAGGCGCGAAGCCAAAGAACAGGCATTTCAGGGGAATTGCCGAATGTTTGGTGAAAGCGACATTTCCAATCACGCCGATGCAGCATTTGCGGCATGGCAGCACGTCCAGTCCAGCGAACCGGACCTTCCCGAACCCTCGGGCGAAGGCAGGCGGAAGTTTCGCACGATCTGGATTTCCGACGTCCATCTGGGGACGAAGGGCTGCAATGCCGAATTGCTGATCGACTTCCTCGACAATGTCGACAGCGAGATCATGTATCTCGTCGGCGACATTATCGATGGCTGGCGGCTCAAGAAGAAGTTCTATTGGCCTGCTGCCCATAACGATATCGTCTGGCGCATTCTCAAGCGCGCCAAGCGTGGAACCCGGATCGTCTATATTCCGGGCAATCACGACGAGATGTTCCGCCAGTTCACCGGGCTCAGTTTCGGCGGGGTCGAAATCCGGCGCGCTGCCTTTCATGACACGGCGGACGGCCGGCGGCTGATGGTCCTGCATGGCGATGAATTCGATGCCGTCATGCTGGCGCATCGCTGGCTCGCATTCGTCGGCGACGCTGCCTACACGATGATGATGGCGCTCAACCGCTGGGTGAACTCGGTGCGCCGCTGCCTGGACCTGCCCTATTGGTCGCTGTCCAAAATGGCCAAGCACAAGGTGAAGAACGCGGTCGAGTTCATCTCCCGCTATGAAGAAGTCGTCGCCCGGGCGGCGGCGCAGCGCGGCGTCGACGGAGTGGTGTGCGGCCATATCCACACGGCCGAGTTCCGGGATATCGACGGGATCGAATATTGGAACGACGGGGACTGGGTCGAAGGCTGCAACGCGCTGGTGGAGCATGAGGATGGCCGCATGGAAATCCTCAACTGGGCCGACGAGATCGCACGCCGGGAACAAGCGGAGGCTCCGGAAGTCGTGGAAACCCTGCCCGTGCCGGTGGCGGCCTGAACGGCGGCTGGCCTGATGCGGAGAGCGCCATGAAAATCGCTCTGGTAACCGATGCCTGGTCGCCACAGGTGAACGGCGTTGTCCGCACGCTACAGGCGATTACCGGCTTGCTCGCGCAATGGGGGCATCAGCTGCTGGTGATTTCGCCCGATCAATATCTCTCCATGCCTTGCCCGTCCTATCCCGAAATCAGGCTGGCACTGGCCAGCGGGCGCACGGTCGGCTCTCGCATCGAGGCTTTCGCGCCCGATGCAGTGCACATTTCGACCGAAGGTCCGCTGGGACTTGCGGCGCGGCGTTACTGCATTGCCCGCCGCCGCCCCTTTACCACCGCCTATCACACGCAATTTCCGGAATATGTCTCCCAGCGTACCGGCCTGCCGGCTTCAATGTTCTGGTCCTATATCCGCTGGTTCCACCGCCCCTCTTCCGGGGTCATGGTCGCAACCGAAAGCGTGCGCGCGCAGCTGCGCGCCCATGGCCTGACCCAGCTGCGGGAGTGGAGCCGGGGCGTAGATCTGAGCAATTTCGGCCCCGGTATCGAACCGCCGGATCTCTATTGGGACCTGCCGCGCCCGATTCAGCTCTATGTCGGGCGGGTCGCGGTAGAAAAGAACATCGAGGCCTTTCTGCGATCGAGCCATCCCGGTTCGAAAGTCGTGGTGGGCGATGGGCCGGCCCTGGCCCGCATGCGCGAAGAGTTTCCGCAAGCCTATTTCCTGGGGCGGCAGGCGGGGATCGAACTTGCCGCCTGCTATGCCGGGGCGGATGTTTTCGTGTTCCCCAGCCGCACGGATACGTTCGGCCTGGTCATGATCGAGGCTTTGGCATGCGGAACGCCTGTGGCGGCCTATCCCGTTGCGGGACCGGTCGATATTCTCACGCCAGAATGCGGGGCGATGAACCAGGATCTGGACCGGGCCATTGCGCGCGCCTTGACGCTCGATAGCGAAGCCTGCCTTGCCCATGGCCGCACTTTCACTTGGGAAGCGAGCGCCCGACAGTTCCTGGATGCGCTCGTCCACCCATCGAAGCCGGGCGCCTTGGCAGAGGCCGCCTAGCGGGCGAGAATGCCCGATTGGCGTGATGCAGGCGAAATGCTTGCCGAATAGGGGGCGATGCCCTAAATAGGGCGCACAAACGGCCGCTCCGAAAGGGGCGGCCCTTCTATTTTTGGCCCCAATGCGGGCGGAGAGAAGATATGTCCCAGACGAAACCGCTTATGCCGCATGCCACGGCTTCCTGGCTTGTCGACAATACTGCGCTCAGCTTCGAACAGATCGCGGAATTCTGCGGCCTGCATATTCTTGAAGTGCAGGCCATGGCCGACGACCTTGCGAGCAGCAAATATACCGGCCGCGATCCGATCCATTCGGGCGAGCTGACGCATGAGGAAATCGAACGCGGTCAGGCCGATCCGCAATATTCCCTTCAGATGCAGAAGGCGCCGGTGCAGGTCAGCCGGACAAAGGGCCCGCGCTACACCCCCGTTTCCAAACGGCAGGACAAGCCCGATGGCATCGCCTGGATTTTGCGGCATCACCCGGAAATTTCCGATGCGCAGATCTCCAAGCTGATCGGCACCACGCGCAACACGATTACCGCCATCCGTGAGCGTAGCCACTGGAACATCCAGAACATCCAGGCGAAGGACCCGGTGACGCTGGGCCTGTGCTCGCAGCGTGAACTCGACGCGGTCGTGGCCAAGGCCGCGAAGAAGGCCGGCCTCGATGAGGCAGCGCCGGAAGCGCTGGGATCGGCCAACGACAAGGAAGCGCTGATCGAAGAATTGCGCGCGGAGCGCGAAGCCGCGGCCAAGGCCGCTTCCGAAGCCGCTCAGGAAGCCGAGGCCGAAGCCTGGCTGCAGGCAAAGCGCGACGCCGAGGCGAACGAAGCGCAGAACTGAGGTTCCATACGTCGAAGCTGTGTGATTGCAGAAAGGAACAGTTCGCTAACGGCTGATTGCGGACATCAGGCGCTGTGGTAATCCAAGTCTGTGAGAGTTGCCCAATGCTCCTGCGGCCAATTGACGGTCCGATGCGATGGCGAACCAACAAAGGTGTCGCTTTGCCACTGTGGCGCTTGTCAGAAGCGTACTGGCAGCACTTACGGAATTGCCGCGTTCTTCCCGCGTGAGAGCGTATCAGTCGACGGTTCTGCCAATACCTATGCGCGTGCCTCTGACAGCGGTAATAGAGTCACATTCCACTTTTGTCCCAAGTGCGGATCAACTGTCCTGTGGGAGCCACCGCGCCGCCCAGAGGTGATCGCAGTTGCCGTAGGCTCTTTCTCAGACCCCTCCTTTCCTGCACCTTCGCAAGCGGTGCACGATGAAATGCGTCATTCATGGGTAGACTTGGGCTGTCTTAATCTCGACAGCTAACAACCCATTGCGGACGTGACGCTGGCGTGAGAAATGCCGGGCGTGAGAAATATCCAGATCATCGATGGCGCAGCAAATGCGACCTTCAGCATCTTTCAAGCGACGCAAGATGAATTCAATGCCATTTTCCCAGACGGGCGTGACATCGAGATCGCTGTCGATTTCTGCGAGAGAGTAGGTCAGGAAAAGGCTGACCGCGTGCTAGCGCTGATATGGAAGCGGCCAGTGCTGAAACGAGATGCGCAGGGTATACATGGGACGCTTTTCTTCGATGCCGACGAGCGGCGAGAATTTTTGCCGCCTTCTAGACGAGAAGTGGACTGGGACGAGCGCTTCGGGAACGAGGCGCAGCGCAGGCTATTTCGCGAGTATCGCTGACAGTCCGCATTCCACCCAAATCGGCCACTCAGGCGCGATTGCGGTAACACACAGTGCTTTGAGGCAAACGAAGAAGGCCGGTTTGCGCAAAGCCCGGGCCGGCCGACTTCTCTCCGATTTATAGGTACTTGCCTTAAACATGCGATTAAGGCACGCTGCCATGCATGGATGTCCGAAAGGTTGAGCGCGCTGCAGGCCGCGAGCCTGCGTTTCGTCCCTTGCCGGATTCCTATAACCATCCCTGTCCCTGGGAACTCGATCTCCCGCCCTGGACAATGCCGCAAATGTTCGAGCGTGCGGTGGCCGAATGGCCCGATTATCCGCTCGCCGAATTCATGGGGCGCCGCTTCACCTATGCCGAAATGCACCGAGAAGCCCTGGCCTTCGCCGCCGGGCTGCAAAAGCTCGGCATAGAGAAGGGAGACAGGGTTGGGCTGTTCCTGCCCAATGTCCCCGTTTACATCGCCGCCTATTACGGGGCGATGATTGCCGGCGCCACGGCGGTCAATTTCTCGCCGCTTTACACCGTTGAAGAGCTCGACGCGCAGGTGGCCGATTCCGGCACGCGGCTGCTTGTCACGATCGATGTGCCGGGCGTTTTGCCGATCGCCTGCAAGGTGCTAGCCACGTCCGCGCTCGAAACGCTGGTCGTCGCACGTCTGGCCGATATGCTGCCCTGGACCAAGCGGCTGGCGCTTGCCCTGTTCGGCCGCGGCCGGACGGCCCCAATACCGAACCAGGCCGGGGTGATGAGCTGGAGCGATTGCCTGGCGCCGGCACCGCCCAAGCCCGTTCCGCTCGATGCGGACCGGGACCTGGCGTTGATCCAGTATACGGGCGGGACGACCGGAACGCCCAAGGGGGCGATGCTCAGCCATCAGAACCTCACCGCCAATGCCCGCCAGGTCGACGCGGTCGATCCGTTTCAGGATGGGCCGGACGTGATCATGGGCGTGCTGCCGCTGTTTCACGTCTTCGCGAATACCTGTGTCCTCAACCGGTCGGTGATGAAAGGCGCCTGCGTTTCCCTGCTGCCGCGTTTCGATGCTGGCCAGGCGCTGGCGACGATGCAGCGCGTCAAGGCGAATGCATTCCCGGGCGTGCCGACCATGTATCAGGCGCTGCTGGATCACCCGAAGCTGGGGCGAACCGATTTCTCGTCGCTCAGGATCTGTGTCTCCGGCGGCGCTGCTCTTCCGGGCCCTCTGCATGAGCGGTTTGAAGATGCCACCGGATCGCGGCTGGCAGAAGGCTATGGGCTAACCGAGAGTTCGGGCGTGGTGTCCACCAATCCCTATGTCGGGGAAAATCGCCACGGCACGATCGGCCAGCCCTTGCCCGAAACCCGTACTCGCCTGCTCGACAAGGAAGACCCTGCGAAGGACGCTGCGCCAGGGGAGCCGGGCGAACTGGCCATTTCCGGCCCGCAAGTCATGCGCGGTTATTGGAATCTGCCGAATACTGCGGCCGAAGCGTTTGCCGAACGGGAAGACGGGCTGTGGCTGCGCACCGGCGACATCGCCACGATCGACGCGGAAGGGTACATCCGCATTGTCGACCGCAGCAAGGACATGATCAATGTCGGCGGCTTCAAGGTTTTTCCCAGCCAGGTCGAAGCGGTCTTGTTGCGCCATCCGGCAGTGAAAGAGGTACTCGTGATCGCAGTGCCCGACGATTATTTGGGCGAACTGCCGGCCGCCTTCGCAACTCTGGAGGCCGATGCCGCCGAGACGAGCGGTACCGCATTGGCGGATTGGGCCAATGCGCATCTGGGCAAGCATGAGCGGCTGAAGAGCCTGACAATTCGCGAAGAGCTGCCCAAGACGATGATCGGCAAGCTCGACCGCAAGGCTCTGCGCAAGGAAGTGCTCGGCGGCGACTGACCGCCTTCGCACCGATTTCCGAAATTGCTGGCTTTTAGAGCTTAACCTGCGAGCGTCAGGCGGGCTTCGCCGTCGTCATCCGGTTTGCCGTTATTGCCTGTGGCAGGCTTCGCGGCAGGAACGGACTTCGCATTGCTGGGGCCCTTATGCGACAGACGGCCATCGACTGCAGCGCCCTGCTCGATCGTCAGCGTGTCGTAATGGACGTCGCCTTCAACCCGCGCCGAACGCAGGATCACGAGTTCGCGCGCATCGATCGAACCGGTGATCTTGCCGGAAAAACGGGCGGTTTCCGCTGTTACGGAGCCCTGAATCTCGCTGGATTCGCCCTGTACGAGGGAGGCGCAGGTAATATCACCTTCGACCTTGCCGTCGACATGAAGGTCCACGGTGGCACTGACGTCGCCCTTGATGGTGACATCGGAACCGATGAC
>JAUIFP010000144.1 GCA_030430365.1 Alphaproteobacteria bacterium
GAAGAAGCCATAAATGAGAGTTCCTAAACTGACACTATTCCGGCCACCGGGTTGTATCCCAGGGTCTTTTGGCCGAACTGCCCGCGCGGCCGAATGCCGTCGCAAGCGTTCTTCGGATGCAGGTTGGACGAGAGCCTATTTAACGCTGGGCTATCCGGCGAGATGCCGTTTGCGAAAGCCTGCAATGCATTGGATCGGCAATCGACCGGGCAAACACCCGTCGAACGGGCGCGCGCCTAGAGTAAACGGGGTGCAAAAGCAAGGAAAAAGCGGGATCAGCGCTTCGCTTCGATAATGCGGATCGCCTCGGCAATGGCCTGTTCCCGGCCGAGCTTGCTCGTGTCGAGCGTCACTGCATCGTCGGCTGCCAGCAAGGGGGATTCCGCGCGGCCGCTGTCGCGCTCGTCCCGGCGGCGCAGATCGTCCTCGATCTGCTCCTGCGTGACGTCTTCTCCGCGTTCGCGCATCTCCAGATAGCGGCGCTGCGCGCGCGCTTGGCCGGAGGCGACCACGAAGATCTTCACGTCGGCATCGGGCGCGATAACCGTGCCGATATCGCGTCCGTCGATCACTGCGCCGCCCGGCTGATGGGCGAAATCCTGCTGCCGCCGGCGCAGCAGAGCCCGCACCCTGGGATGGACCGAGACATGGCTGGCCAGCTGGCCGACTGCTTCGCTGCGCAAGATGGGGTCCTGCAGCAATTCCTCGGGAAAGCCCGCGGCCTTTTCTGCATCAGCCGGATTATCCGGATCGCCGCCATCAAGCTGCACTTGCCGCGCAACCGCACGGTAGAGAAGCCCGCTATCGAGATGCGGCAAGCCGAAATGCGCCGCGATCGCCTTGGCAATGGTTCCCTTGCCCGAGGCTGTAGGGCCGTCGACTGCGACGATCATGCGGTGGGCCTTGGAGGTAGAGGGTCGTGGAAGCCGTGATCTCCGACAAGTGATTTGACTGCTGCCGCATGGCTAGGAGCCATTGAGTTCCGCCAGACTCCGCTCAAGAGCCAGAAGAAGCGGGGCGATCGTCTCGCCTCATTGAGCACTCGGGCGAGAAATTCATCCGTCGCTGCATCCAGCAAATTCTCGAGAAGGCCAGCAGAAACTAACCCGAGAAATTCCGGTTCATCGAAGGTGTCCGACGCGAGCACAACAAGCGCCAAACCGCGATCCAAGTCTTCAAGATCGGGATCGACGAAAAAGGCTGCTTCGTCGGGGAAATCGTCATGTTCTTGGGGCCTTCCGCTCCATTCGCGATAGATAGCCAGCACACGCCGCAGTTCCCCGACATCCGGCCTTTCCAGCGCTCGCTCAAGCTCACTCATTCGGCAAGCCCGTCCAGCAGGGCCTCGAAATTGGGGAAACTGGTCGCGATGGGGCGCGTGTCGTCCACTTCCACCCCGTCCTGGCTGCACAGCCCGGCCACGGCCATGCTCATCGCGATACGGTGATCGAGATGTGTCTTCGTGCGGCTGTTGGCGCTGCCGCGAAGGAAATCGCCGCCGCTGCCATCGATCACCAGGCCGTCTTCGCGCTCTTCGATGCGGGCGCCTGCCCCGGTCAGGGCGGCGGCCATGGCGGAAAGACGGTCCGATTCCTTCACGCGCAGCTCGTCCAGCCCGCTGGTTACCGTGCGGCCCTCCGCCTGCGTCGCGGCCACGAACAGCACGGGAAATTCGTCGATCATGCTGGGGGCGAGGGCGGGGTCCACTTCGATCCCCTTTAGCGGCGAATGGGTCACTTTCAGATCGGCCACCGGTTCCCCGCCGACATCGCGCCGGTCCAGTTCCTCGATCTGCCCGCCCATCTGCCGCAGCACTTCAACCAGGCCCGCACGCGTGGGGTTGAGCCCGACATTTTCGATCACGATCTCGCTTCCCGGCACCACCAGCGCAGCAACCATGAAGAAGGCGGCGGAGGACGGATCGCCCGGCACGTCGATCTGCTGCGGGTTCAGCTCTGCTTCTCCGCGCAGGCGAATGACGCGCTCGTCATTGTTTTCCTCGACCCACAGATCGGCGCCGAATCCGGTCAGCATGCGTTCGGTATGGTCGCGCGTGGGCACCGGTTCGATCACGGTTGTGATGCCCGGCGTGTTGAGCCCGGCCAGCAGAACCGCGCTTTTGACCTGCGCGGAAGCGACCGGCAGGCGATAGGTGATCGGAACCGCCGGCGAAATGCCGCGCACCATCAGCGGCAGCGTTCCGCCGGGGCTGGCTGTGAATTCCGCGCCCATCTGGCCCAGCGGATCGGTGATCCGGCCCATCGGCCGCTTGGACAGGCTGGCATCGCCGACAAAGCTGGTGGTGATCGCATGGCTGGAAACGAGGCCCATCAGCAGGCGCGTGGAAGTGCCGCTATTGCCCATGTCCAGCGCGCTTTCGGGCTGCAACAGGCCGCCCACGCCAACGCCGCGCACGCGCCATGCGCCTTCGCCGGTACGCTCCACCTGCGCGCCCATCGCGCGCAAGGCGGCGGCCGTTGCCAGCACGTCTTCGCCTTCCAGCAAGCCGGTTATGGTGCTTTCGCCGACAGCCAGGGCGGAGAACATCAATGCGCGGTGGCTGATCGATTTGTCGCCCGGCACGCGAATGCGCCCGCGCAGGGGATTGCCGGGCATGAAGCGGCGGGGCCGCATTGCTTCGGGGTCGGCGTGTGACAAGGTAGCTACTCGTAATTCAGGGTCGATTGCGCGCGGCTTTTGACAGTCGACATGCCCTATGGCAAGGCGCGCCACCCGGTGAGCGGTAGGGCTTGATTCCCGGACCGGCCGCACTCATCACCACGCAAGAGATTTTCAGTCCCGCGCCATAACGCGGGCACAGTTGAGGAATACTTATGGTCAAGGCTGAATGGGGTACCAAGCGCAGCTGCCCCAAATGCGGCATCCGCTTTTACGATCTTGGCAAGGATGAGCCTGTTTCCTGCATCGAATGCGGCAACGAATGGTATCCCGAGCCGGTTCTGAAGTCGAAGCAGCCGATTCCTTTTGAAGAAGCCGAGAAGAAGGAAGAGCCCGAGAAAGAGGATTCGGATCTCGCCGATGACGATCTGGAAGATATCGACGAAGGCGATGATTCGCCCGATAACGATGTCGATCTCGGCGGTGACGACGATCTTGGCGTAACCAAGACTTCGGACGACGATCAGGAAGACACCTAAACCCCTTGCCAAGCACGAAACGTGGCAATAAAGGGCGTCTCCCTCTGATCGGAACCGCCCGCAAGCGGTTTTGAAAAATGGGAATTGGCGGTTATTATGCCGCCGCACATGAATGGAACGGGGCCTTAGCTCAGCTGGGAGAGCGCAACACTGGCAGTGTTGAGGTCAGCGGTTCGATCCCGCTAGG
>JAUIFP010000002.1 GCA_030430365.1 Alphaproteobacteria bacterium
CAAGGGAGTGGCCCATCGTATGACCTCGGACGCTGCGCCGCGGCTTTCCAAGGAGACAGCCTTTCACCCGCGTACGGCACCGCTGTGCCGCAAGTTCGAAGAATATCGCGGGTATTGGCTGCCGACTGAATTCACCGATACGGGAGCCATCGCCGAATATTGGGCATGCCGCGAACGCGCCGCGATCATGGACCTTTCCGCTCTGCGCAAGTTCGAAGTGACTGGCCCGGATGCCGAGGCATTGCTCGACCTTGCCGTGCCGCGAAACATCCGCAAGCTCTCGGTCGGCCAGGTCGTTTATACTCCGATCTGCTACGAACATGGCGGCATGATCGATGACGGGACGATTTTCCGGCTCGACGATCACAATTTCCGCTTCGTTTGCGGGGACGATTACACCGGCGTGTGGCTGCGCGAATTGGCGGCAGAGCGCGGATTGAAGGTGTGGGTCCGGTCTTCGACCGAGCAATTGCACAATGTCGCGGTGCAAGGCCCCAAGTCGCGCGAAATCCTCTCGCAGATCATGGTGACGCCGCCGCATCTGGCCCCGATTTCGGAACTGCGCTGGTTCCGCTTCACTACCGGCAAGATTGCCGGGCACGCGGTCGTGATTTCACGCACTGGCTATACCGGCGAACTCGGCTTCGAAGTTTGGTGCCACCCGAATGTGGCGCCGGAAGTGTGGGACGCGATTATGGAAGCGGGCGAGCCGCACGGTATTGCACCGCTTGGCCTCGCGGCGCTGGACATGTTGCGGATCGAGGCCGGCCTGGTCTTTGCCGGGTATGATTTCGGCGACGACACGGATCCGTTCGAGGCCGGGATCGGCTTCACTGTGCCCAAGGAAAAGCCCGCAGCCTATATTGGCGACGAGGTGCTGGCGGAGCGGCGGGTCCATCCACGCCACAAGCTCGTCGGTCTCGACGTCGAAGGGCGCGAAGACATTGCACATGGCGACTGTGTGCATAGCGGCCGGGCTCAGGTCGGCGTGGTGACCAGTGCGATGCGCTCGCCCATTCTGGGCAAGACGATTGCGCTTGCACGGGTAGAGCCGGCGGACGCTGAAATCGGAACCAAGCTGGAAATCGGCAAGCTCGATGGTCAGCAGAAGCGCATCGCGGCCACCGTCGTGCGCTTTCCCCATTACGATCCGGACAAGACGAGGGTGCGGTCCTGATTGGCGGCATGAATGCGAGGCCATGCCGATGATCAAAGTTTCGCTCTGACAGGAGACATACAGGAAACCATGTCGAAAAGCAGACCTACCTATTCTCCGCTCTATCTCGACAAGACGGGTAAACGGCATCTGATCGTGTGCGACACGGCGGAAATCCCGGCCGATGCGCTCGCCGATGGCGTGACCCCGGATATGTTCGACGAACGCTGGACCATAGCCGGGCATAGCAAGGCCATTCCCGGAACCGAGCGCGGTGCAGTGGCAGATCACGAATTCCGTTCGATGAACCACATGCTGATCGCATTGAGGCGAAGGCTGGGCGAAGAGAAGATGGGCTTCCGCCTCTATGCCGTGGGCGCCGAAGGTTTCCTGTGGGAAGTGCGGACCGCAGCCATCGCCGTCGGCATGGGCGGGGGCGAAGTCCAGCTCAATCAGGTCGGCAGCCAGGCCCGGCGTGTCTTCTGCAACCATTGCCGGACGATCACCGAAGGCGTGACGACCAACATCGTCGAATGTGCCGGATGCGGCGCGCACCTGTTTGTGCGCGATCATTTTTCCCGCCGCCTTAACGCCTTTGCCGGTTTCCAGGTCGATGCCGAGGAGCCGGGCGACATTCCAGAAATCGAAGAGATTTATCGATGATTAGACATGATCCCCTCATGCTGCGGGTCAGCCGGATCGAGAGCCTTTCGCCTACTCTCAGGCGTATCATCCTGAAGTCCGCCAATGGCGAACCGCTCCCGGTCGCGGGGCCGGGCGCACATCTTTCGCTGACGCTGGCTTCTCCCAAGAAGGTCTATCGCAATTCCTATTCGGTCGTTTCCTTTTCGGGCGACCATTACGAGCTCATCGTGCGGCGCGTGGAAGATTCGCGCGGCGGGTCGGCGTTCGTTCATGAGAACTTGAAGGAAGGCGATCTGCTGCCTTCCACCGTGCCGCTCAATCTCTTCCCGATCCAGGTTGGGTCCCGCAAGCGGTTGCTTATCGGCGGCGGTATCGGCGTCACCCCGCTGCTGTCTTTCGCGAAGGTGCTTCAGGAGAGCGGCGACCGTTTCGAGATGCATCAGTTCGTCCGCGAAGACGAGAAGGAAGTCTTCGAGAACCTGGTGCAGGGCGTCGGCAGCAAGAATATTCACATCCACACGCGCAGGCCGAAGGACGGCGAGATCCAGGCGCTGCTGGAAGAGCAGCCGCTCGGCACCAGCATCTATATGTGCGGGCCAGACGGCCTGATGGCGGCGGTGGACGAAGCCGCCGAAGCGCTGGGCTGGCCGGAGAACCATGTTCACCGCGAAGTGTTCGGCGCGGCTGGCGGCAAGCCTTTCAAGGCCAAGCTCGCCAAATCGGGTTGCGAGCTGGAGGTCGGCGAGAATCAGAGCCTTCTGGAAGCGATCGAGGAAGCCGGCGTTCCGATCAATTCGCTCTGCCGTGGCGGGGCCTGCGGGGAGTGCATGACATCGCTTCTCGAAGGTGACCCGGAACACCGCGACCATTTCCTCAACAAGGAGGAAAAAGAGTCCGGAAAACTCATCATGCCGTGCGTGTCGCGGGCCAAATCCGCGCAGCTCGTGCTCGATATCTGACGAGGTTATTCAATGTCGATTGCATATAAGCCCGACGAAACTTTTCGCGACGATTTCGTTTATTCGAACAGTGACGCAGCGATCCTGCGCTTCCCGTTTCCGTTCATCGAAGACGAGTACATGTACTCGGTGAACATCGAGCCCCATGTAAGGGGCGGGGAGACGGGCGCGTTCGACGCGGTGTTCGATGTGGACGAGCACTATATTGCCGAATGCCGGGAGCGCGCGATGGTCCTGGAGCAGGATCCCAATCGCTGCATGGTTCTGCCGCACATGATGACGGCCCAGTGGGATACGCTGGAGCTGATCATGGAATCCCTGGCGGAGGATTATCCCGAGGACTTCACGCTGGAAAAGGATGGCGACGCCTGGACCTGGACGAACCGTCCGCTCGGCATCAAGGACAGCTTCGTTTTCGGCGACGTGGACAGCCTGCCGCTGGAGCCGTTCGAATATATCACGCGCCAGGCGCAGGGCGATTTCACGCTGCAGGATCAGCGAGAGAACAACCTGTTCATGGATGGCGGCATGGTCACGACCCAGGCCGACTGGTCGCTGGAATTCGATCTCGGCATGTCATTTCACGAATGGCATGGCCCCGTTCCGGTCGCCCATGAAATCAACGTTTTCGATCGCGCGCTGCAATATTTGCTTCGCCTGCAATACGGCCATCCGGTGCGGCGGCTGAACTGGACGATGACGGTGAACCCGCGGCTCGACACATCCCCGGAAAACTATCCGATCTGGGGCCCGGACCGCATGACGCTGACGCCGGAAAATATCGGCGGCAAGCTGCATTTGCGCGTGGAGCTCCAGACGCTGTTCCGGCTGCCGCGTTCCAATGCGATTCTTTTCGGTATCCGCTGCTATCTCGCATCGCTCGACGAGCTTACCAGCGTGCCCAAATGGGGCCGGCGCCTGCACCGGGTTCTGCGCGATCTGCATCCGGAAATCGCGGAATACAAGGGAACGACGCGTTATCGCGAGATGGCCGTCGAATATCTTTCTCAATTCGATGACGGAGAACCAACTTCTTCCGGTATTGGACCGGACGTAGAAAGTCTCTGATGTTTGGATTATTGCCGCAGTTTCTTTCGACAAGAAACATTTAGGGGGCGGTCATGAAGGCGGTTGAAACTCGGGCGGCAGCAGAAGAAACGGTATCCAACGCGCCGGCGGCGAGCGAACGCGCGCTAGAGCGCGCTCTTGGGGTTCAGATCAAGCAGGAACGCCGCAAGCTCGACCTTTCGGTTGCCGATCTTGCCAGTGCTGCGGGCATCTCGACCGGCATGATGTCGAAGATCGAGAACGGCCAGATTTCTCCATCTCTCTCGACCTTGCAGGCCATTTCCGGGGCGCTTTCGGTTCCGCTCAGCAATCTTTTCGCCTCATTCGAGGATCGGCAGGATTGCTCTTACGTGGCCGCCGGCACCGGTTTGGCGATCGAGCGGCGCGGGACCAAGGTCGGCCACGGCTATCAGCTGCTCGGCCACCTTCTTCGCGGCGATGTGGTGGTCGAACCCTATCTCATCACACTGACCGAAGATGCAGAGGCGCATACCAGCTTCCGCCATGCCGGCGTGGAGTTCCTCTACATGCTGACGGGCGAGGTGATCTATCGCCACGGCACCGACGTCTACCACCTCCATCCAGGCGATTCGCTTCTGTTCGATTCCGGCGCCTTGCACGGCCCGGAAACGCTGATCGAACGGCCGATGACCTATCTTTCGATCATCGTCTATTCGCCCACCTGAGGCAATCGCACGCTACAGAAGCCTCGTTTCGTATTTTCCTATAGAGAAAAAATTGTTCTTTTTAGTTGAAAATGGGGTCGCTCCAGACTAGGTGAATCAGGAGCAAAAAACTGTAGGGCCGTTGTCAAATGTGCGGGATTGTCGGGCTGTTTCTGAAGAACAGCAAATATGAATCGCAGCTCGGGGCGCTGATGGCAGATATGCTGTCGGAAATGTCCGATCGCGGGCCGGATAGTGCGGGTTTCGCAATCTATGGCGGCACGGGCGAGGGGCTCAAAATGACCCTTCGTGGCGAGAATCTTATGGATATTGCGCAGGAGCTTTCCCTCCATCTTGGAGAGACGGTGACGTGCAAACTTCACGGAAGCCATGGCGTGTTGTCTCTGCCGGAAGGCACGGCCGAAGAGGTTCGTGCATGGCTGGCCGAAAATCACCCCGATACCGTTGTGACGGGCGCCGGAAAGCGCATCGAGCTATACAAGGAAGTCGGTCTTCCGGCCGATGTGGCTAGCGCCTTCGGTCTCGCAGAGATGTCGGGCACGCATGGTATCGGCCATACGCGCATGGCAACGGAATCGCGTGTCACGACGGACGGGGCGCATCCTTTCTCGACCGGTCCCGATCAGTGCCTCGTGCATAATGGTTCGCTGAGCAATCATGCGAGCCTGCGGCGCGTGCTGAAGCACCAGGGCGTAAAGATCGAAACCGAGAACGATAGCGAGGTGGCTGCAGGCTATCTCACCTGGAAAATGCATGACGGCGCCAGCCTGGCGGAAGCCCTGAAGGCCGGTCTCGACGATCTGGACGGTTTCTTCACCTTCGTTGTCGGGACGGAGGACGGCTTTGCTGTCCTGCGCGATCCCATCTCATGCAAGCCGGCCGTTATGGCCGAGACTGACGATTATGTGGCGTTCGCTTCGGAATACCGTGCGCTCGCCGGCCTTCCCGGAGTGGAAGATGCTCATGTTTTCGAACCCGAGCCATCTCGGGTCTATGCTTGGAGTCACGTGAATTGAACGAGGTCGATCTCAACGAAACATCGGTCCGCGATTTCAACGGTCAGCTGCATGCACTTGATGAACAAAGCAATGCGCTGGCCTGGCGTGCGCTGAACCCTGCCGGCCGGCATTGCCTGGCAGTCGGGTTGGACGCGCCGTGCGAAGTCACGATTGCCGGTCATGCCGGGTATTATTGTGCCGGTATGAACAGCCAGGCGACGGTTGTTGTCGAAGGCAACGCAGGCGTGGGCTGCGCGGAAAACATGATGTCCGGACATGTCCATGTGAAGGGCGATGTCAGCCAATCAGCCGGCGCAACCGCGCATGGCGGGTTGCTGGTCGTCGACGGCAATGCATCGGCGCGCTGCGGCATATCGATGAAAGGCATCGATATCGTGGTGAAAGGTTCGATCGGGCCGATGAGCGCCTTCATGGCGCAGGCCGGGCGGCTGGTCGTCCTGGGCGATGCCGGCGATGCACTGGGTGACTCGATCTACGAGGCGCAGATTTTTGTGCGCGGAGACGTGAAGGGATTGGGGGCAGACTGTGTCGAGAAGGTCATGCGCGATGAACACGCGCTGGCTCTCCGAGAGTTGCTCAAGGCCGCGAATGTCGATGATTCCATCAGCCCGGAGGAGTTCCGGCGCTTTGGTTCTTCCCGTTCGCTTTACAACTTCCACGTCGACAATGCGGGGGCATATTAAAATGAAGTCCGGTGACATTCCACGCACCGTGCCGCGGCAATCGGCAACGTTCGATCCATACACGATGTCGGAGATCCGGCGTGCGGCGGCCACGGGGATCTACGATATCCGTGGCGGCGGGGCCAAGCGGTCCGTACCGCATTTCGACGACTTGCTTTTCCTTGGCGCGTCCATTTCGCGCTATCCGCTGGAAGGCTATCGGGAGAAATGTGCGACCAACGTGACGCTGGGCACGCGTTTCGCTTCCAAGCCGATCGAGCTCGACATTCCGATCACCATTGCCGGGATGAGCTTCGGTTCGCTTTCTGCGCAAGCCAAGGAGGCGCTCGGCCGAGGGGCCACGATCGCCGGGACGTCCACGACCACGGGCGATGGCGGCATGACGCCTGAAGAGCGTGGGCATTCGAAAAAGCTTGTCTATCAATATCTTCCCAGTCGTTACGGGATGAATCCTGCCGATTTGCGCAAGGCCGACGCCATCGAAGTGGTGGTGGGGCAGGGCGCAAAGCCCGGCGGCGGCGGCATGCTGTTGGGTCAGAAGATTTCGGATCGCGTCGCGGAGATGCGCACGCTGCCCAAGGGGATCGATCAGCGGTCCGCTTGCCGGCATCCGGACTGGACCGGTCCGGACGATCTCGAGATCAAGATCCAGGAACTGCGTGAAATCACCGGCTGGGAAAAGCCGATCTTCATCAAGATCGGTGCCACGCGCCCTTATTACGACGTCGCTTTGGCGGTGAAGTCCGGCGCGGATGTGGTCGTGCTGGACGGAATGCAGGGCGGCACTGCCGCAACGCAGGATGTGTTTATCGAGCATGTCGGTATTCCGATCCTGTCGGCGATCCGGCCCGCAGTACAGTCGCTTCAGGATCTCGGCATGCACCGCAAGGTGCAGCTCGTTGTCTCAGGCGGTATCCGCAATGGCGCCGACGTTGCGAAGGCGCTGGCAATGGGTGCGGACGCCGTTTCGATCGGCACGGCCGCGCTGGTTGCCCTGGGCGACAACGA
Source organism: Alphaproteobacteria bacterium (assembly GCA_030430365.1). GTDB lineage: Bacteria > Pseudomonadota > Alphaproteobacteria > Sphingomonadales > Sphingomonadaceae > Andeanibacterium. The sequence goes on from JAUIFP010000002.1 coordinate 7,225, forward strand.
TCCGAAATACGAAAAGGAATATCAGGAGCTTGGCTCTACGGCCGGCGCCTATGACGATTGGCACGAAGGCCAGGACCCTGCGGGGATCACCACCCAGAATCCCGATCTGTCGGCGCGGCTCGATCCGGTTGCAGCCGGCCGGCGTCTGGCGAATTATCTCGCAGTGCTGACACTTGAGGCGCAAACCATCGCGCGGGCTTGCGGCAAGTCCCATGTCCGTAATCTGGAACCGGAAGATCTCGTGGCGCTGACCGTGGAGGCTGCCGCCATGGCGCGCGTACCTCTCGCCGGTACCTCCTGGATTCCCGGAGCCACGACCTTTTAGCCGGCGAATTCCATCTTACTGAGGCGCCCGCAAACCATCAGGAAGCTAGTCAAATGACCAAATTGTCCAAGATCGCATCGGAAAAAGGCATTTCCTATTTCCTGGTCAGTTTCACCGATTTGTTCGGTATCCAGCGTTCGAAGCTCGTCCCGGCCGCGGCTATCGATGGTATGATGGACGATGGCGCGGGGTTTGCGGGCTTTGCCGCATGGCTGGATCTCAGCCCTGCAGACCCGGACATGTTTGCCGTGCCGGATCCGGACAGCATGATTCAGCTGCCGTGGAAGCCCGAAGTGGTATGGCTGGCTGCTGATCCGGTTATGGAAGGCAAGCCTGTGGAGCATGCTCCGCGGAATCTGCTCAAGGCACAGATTGCCAAGGCCGCAGAGATGGGGCTGCAGATGAAGTCCGGTGTGGAGGCGGAGTTCTTCCTTCTCTCGCCCGATGGGGAATCGCTTTCGGACGCGGCCGATACGCAGGAAAAGCCATGCTACGATCAGCAGGCTTTGATGCGGCGTTATGACACGATCAGCGAGATCTGCGATGCCATGCTTTCGCTTGGCTGGAATCCCTATCAGAACGACCACGAGGACGCGAACGGCCAGTTCGAAATGAACTGGGATTACGGGGACAGCCTGGAAACGGCCGACCGCCATGCTTTCTTCAAGTTCATGGTCAAATCAATTGCCGAAAAGAACGGCCTGCGCGCGACCTTCATGCCCAAGCCGTTCACCAACCTGACCGGCAATGGCTGCCACACCCATGTCTCCGTCTGGAAGGGCAAACAGAACCTGTTCGCAGACGATGCGGGCGAGCTTGGCCTTTCGGCGCTCGGCTATCAGTTTATCGGCGGGTTGCTGCACTCGGCGCAATCTCTGGCGGCAATCACGAACCCGACCGTCAATAGCTACAAGCGCATCAATGCCCCTCGCACGACTTCGGGTGCGACGTGGTCGCCAAGTTCGATCAGCTATACCGGCAACAACCGCACGCACATGATCCGCATCCCGGATGACGGCCGGCTGGAGTTTCGTCTCGCCGACGGTGCCACGAATCCCTATCTGCTGCAGGCGTGCATTCTGGCTGCTGGTCTGGACGGAATTGAAAACGACAGGGAACCGGGCAAGCGGATCGACCTCAACATGTACACTGAAGCGCACAAGGCACCCGACGTGCCGAAGCTGCCGCTGAACATGCTCGATGCACTCAGGGCTTTCTCATCCTCCAGCGTTCTGAAGGACGCATTTGGCGAGGAGTTCATGACAGCTTACGCCAAGCTCAAGATGGATGAGTGGAATGCGTTCACCCAGTCGATGACGAAGTGGGAACGCGCCAACGCAATCGATTGCTGAGGCCGGCCGGCCCCGGTGCCCAGAGAGGCAGCCGGGGCTTGGCCATTCATGGGAGAGGTTGACTGGGGCCTGGGCAAACCCGCCCGACGGCTTGACGCTGCGAGCGAATGAGGACGCGAAGACTATGACCGAACCGATGCCAAATCGCTGGGCGGGCACGATGGGCAAGCGCTGGCACTCAAACTACACGCAGTTCGAAGGCATGCTTTCCGATGTCGGCGACGCTTTGCTGGAGTTCGCGCAGCTCGCGCCGGGCGAAAACATATTGGATATCGGTTTCGGCGGCGGCGCAACCGCGTTGGATGCCGCGCGATCGATCGGCCCGGAAGGGCAGCTGGTTGGTGTCGACATCTCGGCCGACCTCGTTCAACTGGCCAATGAGCGGGCGTCACAGGAAGGCCTTTCCAACGCCCGTTTCATCGAGGCTGACGCCGGCACCGTCGAAATTCCGGATGTGAAGTTCGATGTATTGCTGTCCCGTTTCGGGGTGATGTTTTTCGAAGATTCCTACGCGGCCTTTAAGAACATGCACTCCTTGCTGAAGCCCGGAGCCCGCGCAGCATTGGCTGTATGGGCACCTGCCGAAGGCAATCTGTGGATGAGCAGCATGCGCGAAATCGTCGGCAAATATGTCGAGATGCCGCCGGCAGACCCGCGCGCTCCCGGACCGATGGCATTTTCGGATTTCGCCTATTTCACCGATATCCTCGAGAAAGCCGGCTTTTCGGATATCTCCAAGAAGGACTGGACTGGCTCTCTCTATGTTGGAGGCAAGGGTGCGGATCCTGCGCGTGCCGCAGATTTCGGGATGGAATCGCAGTCTGCTGCGGACATGATTGCCGAGCTGCCGGAAGACGCGAAGGCATCCATTCATGCCGAGCTCCTGGAGCTGGCGACACCCTATTACAACGGTTCCGATGTCGTAATGTCAGGTGATGTATTCTTCGTATCGGCAACTGCCTGAGATACGCAGAATTCCTATGGCCGCTTTCATCATCGAATATGCCAGGAATCTCAAAACCTGCTATGCTGCAAAGCAGCATAATATAGGTTTCACGCAATAGACGGGCGGATAGAGCTATGGATCGCAGAGACCTGCTTCGAAACACGATCTTTGGCGGTGCCGCCTGCGCATTCGGCCCCCTGGTGTTGGGTGGTTGCGGTTCTTCCGGTTCCTCTGCGGCGGCAAGCGACACCTTGCGGGTGATGACGGCGCAGTCTCTTTCCAGCCTGGATCCGATCTGGACTACGGCCCCGGGCACCAGGATGTTCGGTTACCTTGTCTACGATCAGCTGATCGCGATGGACGAGAACTATAATCCTCAGCCGCAAATGGCCGAAGGCTGGACGACCGAAGATGAAGGCCGCAGCTATACGATTTCTCTCAGGGACGGATTGAAGTTCCACGATGGCGAACCGGTCAGGGCCCAGGACTGCGTGCCTTCGATCGAGCGATGGATGGCGCGCGACAGTTTCGGGCAAATCCTTGCGCAGTTCGTCGATGCGCAGGAAGTGATCGACGATCGCAGCTTCCGAATTCTCCTCAACCGCCCCGTGCTGCAGCTTCCGGCGGCGCTGGCGAAATTGTCGGCGCCGGCCTGTCTGATCATGCCGGAGCGGCTGGCGAAGACCGATCCGGCTCAGCAGGTGACGGAGGCCATCGGATCGGGTCCTTACCGGTTCATGGCCGACGAATGGGTGTCGGGCGCCAGTTCCGCCTATGAGCGTTTCGAGGATTATGTTCCCCGCGATGAACCGGTTTCGGGATTGGCGGGCGGGAGGATTCCGGCAATTGGGCGCATCGAGGTCAGCCAGGTGTCGGACCCATCCACGGCCATGTCCGCATTGATGGGGGGAGAGCAGGATTATTGGGACGTGCCGCCGCACGATCTCATTCCATTGCTGAAGCAGGATGACGGTATTGAAGTCAATCGGCGTACGACTTCAAGCGTCTATTATATGATGCAATTCAATCACCTGCAGCCGCCTTTTGACAATCTTGCACTTCGTAAGGCAGTTGCGATGGCGGTGGACCAGTCCCAGTTCCTTGCGTCCGTTTCGGCGCCTGGATCCAATGAGGCTTGTTACAGCTACTACTCCTGTGAATCTCCGTACGCATCCGATGTCGGCAGCGAGTTGATGCGCGAAACCGATATGGAAGATGCAAAGGCCGCGCTGGCTGAGTCAGGCTATAATGGTGAAAAGGTCATATTGCTGGCGACCATGGAAGGGCCCAACGCCGGCCTTGGTCAGGTGGCGGAAGACCTGTTCCGCAGGCTTGGCCTGAATGTCGAACTTGTCGGGATGGACTTTGCCTCCATCACGCAGCGCAGAACCAATCGTCAGTCGGTCGATGAAGGGGGCTGGAGTGTCTTCCTGACCGCCTGGCTGGGTGACGATATCAACAATCCGGCGGTGCACCCAATGCTGCGCGGCGCCGGAGAAGAAGGCTATTCCGGCTGGGCAAGCGATCCTGAGCTGGAACGGTTGCGAGTGCAATGGGCCGTTGCGGGAACTGAAAGCGAGCAGAAGGATATTGCCCGGACGATCCAGGAGCGGGCTTACGCGAACGTTCCTTACGTCCCACTCGGTTCATCCCGTCTGGAATCGGCCTATAGCAAGGATTTGACGGGAATTTTCGATACGCCTGTCAATGTTTACTGGAACATCGGGAAGTCCGCTTGACCGTGGGCATGAAAGGCTTCGCGCGGTTTTGCTCACGAGGTTGTAGCCAATGCTCAGCTATGTGATCCGCCGGGCCCTGCTTACCATTCCGGTGGTCGCAATCGTCGCGGCGATCGTTTTCGCGATGCTCTATTTCACTCCTGGCGATCCGGCGCTGGTCATTGCCGGCGATCAGGCCACGCCGGCGCAGATCGAGCGTATCCGCGTTGCACTGCATCTCGATCAGCCGCCTTATGTCCGTTTCTTTGCCTGGATTGGACAGTTCTTGCAGGGCGATCTGGGCGTCTCGGTTTTTACCGGGCAGCCGGTGACTTACATGATCGCGCAGCGGCTTGAGCCTACTTTGTCGCTGGTGGTTCTGGCTGTGCTGATCTCGGTCGGCGTGGGTGTTCCGGCCGGCGTTATCGCCGCGTGGCGGCAGGGTGGAACGTTCGACAAGGTGTTTGTCACGGCAAGCACGTTTTCCTTCTCCGTGCCGGTATTCATTACGGCTTACGGGCTGGCTTATATCTTTGCCACGACGCTCGGCTGGCTGCCGGTGCAGGGTTTTTCCCCGATAGAGGACGGCGTGGGCGAATTCATTTCGCGCCTCATCATGCCGGCCATTGCAATCAGCATGATTTATGCAACCTTGATCGCCAATGTGACGCGGTCGTCCATGCTGGATGTCCTTGGCCAGGATTACATTCGAACGGCAATCACCAAGGGCGTTCCGCGCAGCCAGGTGCTTTTCCGTCACGCGCTGAAGAACGCTGCGATCCCCGTGATCACGGTTGTCGGTAACGGTATTGGCGTTCTGATCGGCGGCACTGTGATCATCGAGACGATCTTTGCCATCCCCGGGATCGGACGGCTTACCGTCGATGCGATCATGCATCGCGACTATCCGGTGATCCAGGGCGTCGTTCTGCTCTCCAGCATCGCTTACGTGCTGCTCAATCTCATAGTCGACCTGACTTACGTCGTCTTCGATCCGAGGGTCCGATATTGAAGATGCAGGCGATCTCTATTCCTAGCAAGGCGAAGCCAGCGAAAGCGATCAGCCTGCGCAGGCGTCTGCCTGGCAACCCCAAGGTCTGGGTGGGCGCGGCGATCCTCGTGTGCCTGGGCCTGGCGGCGGCGTTTCCGGGTCTGCTGGGCGCTGGCGATCCCTACCTTCTCGATGTCGAGAACCGGCTTGCCCCGGTTTCGGCAGCGCATCCTCTTGGCACTGACAGCCTTGGCCGCGACCTCTACACATTGGCGCTTTACGGCGCGCGCGTTTCGCTGGTCGTCGGCTTTGCCTGCGCGGTACTGGCCGCGATACTGGGCGCCTTTGTCGGCCTGCTCTCGGCCTCCGTGCGCTGGCTGGATCCGATCATCATGCGCATCCTGGATGGCATTCTGGCGATACCGGCCATCATGTTCGCGATTCTGCTGGTCGCCGTGGCGGGGGGATCGCTGCAGAATGTGATCATCGCGGTCACTTTCATCGAAGTTCCGCCAGTGGCACGCCTGGTTCGCAGTGTTGCGCTTTCCCTGCGCGAACGTCCCTTTGTGGAAGCGGCAGTCGCCGCGGGCTCCGGTCTGCCGAGGATCATCGTGTTCTATTTCGTACCCGGGATCATGGCACCGCTCCTGGTCCAGGCGACCTTCATCTGGGCGGCGGCTATGATGATCGAAGCTGCGCTGTCCTTCATCGGGGCGGGCGCACCGCCATCCACGCCATCCTGGGGCAACATCATGTCTGCTGGCCGCTCGCTCTGGCAGATCAAGCCCATGCTGATCTTCGTGCCGGCCGTGATGCTGTTCGTCACGGTGATGGCAGTAAATCTCCTGGGCGACGGTCTGCGCCAGTGGCTCGATCCCCGCCGGAAGAGGCAGAGACCCTGATGCACGCACCGCTTCTTTCAGTCGAGAATTTGAGGACTGCGTTCACCGGAGGCGTGCAGGATATCGTCGCGGTCGACGGTATGTCGTTCACCGTCAATGCGGGCGAGACGGTGGCGATCGTCGGAGAGTCCGGATCCGGCAAATCGGTCACTGCGATGTCGGTTCTGCGGCTTCTCAATAATGCCAGGCTTGAAGGGCAAGTCGTCTTCGAAGGGCGCGATCTGCTCTCTCTCCATGCGAACCAGATGCGCGAAGTGCGCGGCAACAAGGTTGGAATGATCTTCCAGGAGCCGATGACGGCGCTCAACCCGGTGATGAAGATCGGTGCGCAAATCGCCGAGGCGTTCATTCTGCGCGAAGGCATGAAGAAGGCCGAGGCAAGGGCGCAGGCGCTGCGGCTGCTGGAGCTTGTCGGAATTCCCGATCCCAAGCGGCGGCTGGGCGAATATCCCCACCAGCTTTCCGGCGGCATGAGGCAGCGCGTGATGATCGCCATCGCGCTTGCCAGCAATCCCGCCCTGCTGATCGCCGATGAACCGACGACGGCGCTGGACGTCACGATCCAGGCCCAGATACTCGATCTGCTGAAGGATCTGCGCAAGAAAACCGGGACCGCAGTGATTCTGATCACGCATGATCTGGGAATCGTTGCGGAAATCGCCGACCGTGTCGTGATCATGTATGCCGGGCGCAAGGTCGAAGAAGGGCCGACGGCACAGATCCTCGAGCGGCCTTCCCATCCATACACCAAAGGCCTCGTCGGGGCCGTACCTGTGCCGGGATCGGCAGGATCCGGGCAGCGCAAACGCCTGACCGAGATTGCCGGCAATGTGCCGTCACCGACCGAGCGGCCGGAGGGCTGCCCGTTCGCACCGCGTTGCGATCAGTCGAAGGAGATCTGTCGGACGGTGGTGCCCGAATTCATCCAGGTCGATTGCACCCAGCGCGGCTGCGCCTGCCACATGGTCGAAAGGCTGGAACTGCAATGAACGAATTGCTCGACGTATCTCAGCTGAAGAAATATTTTCCGAACAATAACGGGTTCAGGGCGGGGAGCCCGATCAAGGCGCTCGACGGCGTTACGTTCTCCATGAAGCGCGAAGAGACGCTGTCGATCGTCGGTGAGAGCGGCTGCGGCAAGTCCACCTTGGGACGAACCATTTTGCGCCTCAGTGAGCCCACCAGCGGCAATGTGTGGCTCGATGGCTTTCCCGTCGGCGGCGCCTCGCCGCGGGACCTGCGGCGGCTGCGCCAGCGTATGCAGGTGGTGTTTCAGGATCCGGCGTCGAGCCTCAATCCGCATATGCGCATCCGGGGAACGCTGGCCGAACCGATCACCAATTTCAAGCTGGAGAAGGGCCGCTCGGCAATCGATGACCGCGTTGCGGAATTGCTCAAGATGGTGGGCCTTCCGCCGGAAACGATGCGCCGCTATCCGCACGAATTCTCCGGAGGGCAGCGTCAGCGTATCGCCATTGCCCGCGCGCTGGCTTCAAACCCGGATCTCTTGATCTGTGACGAGGCCGTCTCCGCGCTCGACGTTTCGGTGAAGGCGCAGATCGTGAACCTGCTTAACGACCTGAAGGAACAGTTGGGCCTGGCGAATATGTTCATCAGCCACGATCTCGCCATTGTCGAGCATATGACCGACCGGGTCGCCGTGATGTATCTGGGGATCATTGTGGAGATCGGAGACCGCGATTCCGTATTCCTGCAACCGGCACATCCTTACACTCGCGCGCTTCTCTCATCGGTGCCGACGATCGATGCCAGCAAACGGCGAGAGCGTATTGTTCTTAAGGGGGAAGTCCCTAGCCCTGCCAACATTCCCAAGGGATGCCGTTTCCGTACTCGCTGCCCGCTGGCGTTCGGCCTCTGTGCAGAGGAAGAGCCGAAATTGCGGGAGATCGGTGATACGGGACATTTCGCCGCCTGCCATCTCAGCGAAGAGAGCGCCACGGCTTCGGCCTAAGCAGGGCTGCTACAGCATTTCCAATTTGGTAATCGGCGCAGCAGCATGATCTTGCCGCTGGTTGCGGGCTCTTGCCTGGCCCAAAGAAATCTGGGCGGATCCCGAAGAATCCGCCCAGCAGGGGTACCGTCGGCAGGTGATCGACGGATCTAGGAAGATTGCCCCAATTCTTAGAAGGCCATCAGATTCTCACGCAGCGTCTTGTGGCCATATTCCTTGCGCATGAGCCCGCGCTTCTGCAGCGTGGGGACCAGACCTTCGGTGATCTTCTTGACGAAACTCGGTTTGAAGTGGCCGCTCACCAGGAATCCGTCGCCGCCAATTTCCTGCATCGCTTCTTCCATTTGCGAGGCAATCATATCCGGCGTGCCGACCATCGCACCGAAGCCGGAGGATTCCGGATCGGTCATGATCTCGCGCAGCGTTGCCTGAGGACCATAGCGAGCGAACATCTGCAGCATCGTCTGCATTCCATTCGTCTTGATCTCGCCAACCGGCTCGTCGAGATCGAACTTCGAAAAGTCGATGCCCGAAAGGAACGACATGGCCGCAAGCGAGTGCTTCAGGCGCTTCTTGCGAAGTTCGCCGAAACCGGCCTTGTATTCTTCGGCTTCTTCCTTGCTGTCCACCACAACCGGCGAGATGGCAAAGAGCACCTTCATGGAATCGGGATCGCGGCCGAACTCGATGGCATGTGCGCGTACGTCTTCGCGGTACTTTTTCATGTCTGCCACGCCGTGGGCTTGTGCCAGGACCACCTCGGCATTTCGTCCGCTGAACTTGCGGCCTCTGGGCGACCCGCCGGGAGCCACAATCACAGGGCGGCCTTGCGGACCGCGCGGGACATTGAGCGGACCGCGGACCTTGTAGTGATCACCTTCGAAATTGACGGCTTTCACTTTCGAAGGATCGATGAAGACACCATTCTCCCCGTCCATCTTGACCGCGTCTGGCTCCCACGCGTCCCATAGGGCGTTGCAAACGTCAATATATTCGTCAGCCATGTCGTAGCGCAGATCGTGTTCGATCTGCTTGTCATAGCCATAGTTCTGCGCGGCGGCGTCGCTGGTGGCTGTAACAACGTTCCAGGCAATCCGGCCGTCGCTGTAATGGTCCATCGTGGCCATTGACCGGGCAAGCAGCCAGGGCGGATAAAAGGTCGATGTCATGGTCACTGCGAGACCGAGCGAATTCGTCGCCTCGGTGATATAGGGCGCGACCATGACCGGATCGAATTTAGGCGTCATGGCTGCGTGCTGTAGGTAGAAGTCCATCTTCCCTTCATAGGTATATGGGACTGCCGAGGTATCCTCCAGGATCAGCAAGTCGAAGCAGGCGTCTTCCAGATCCTTTGCCGTATCCCGGAAGATATCCGGCTTGGTCCAGTCATACTGGGAAGGATAGTCAGGCTCGTTCCAGCCTTGGATTGTGATGCCGGACCCCAAGAACCAACCGAGGTGAAACTCGCTCATAATAAACTTTTCCCCGCAAATGTGTGATGTCTCATTGGGACACGCGCAGGCCCTCCTGACTATCCTCTTTTTGCGAAGTCTCCGATAATGTCTGTCGAAGATGCAGCTCGGACTTGCTCCGCAGGCCAAAAGCCTCTGAATGGAGTGTAAGGAGATTTGCAGTTGGGTGCCAATCAACAATCTATACGTCCGTTTTTGGAGCATTTGCGAGCGCAAGGTGAGCTGCTGGAGATCGAGGAGGAGGTAGATCCTTATTTCGAGCTTTCGGCGCTTCTTTCGCTGACCGATCCGCAGTTTGCGCTGCTGTGCAAGGCAGTGGCGGGCTCCCCTTTGCGGGCCTGCGGAAACCTTCTGACCAGCCGCGAACGGATAGCCACCGTTCTCGGGATAACTCCGCAAGAGATATCCAGAACCATCCAGCAATCGATCGCGGCCCCAGTGATGCCCGAAGCGATAACAGGCGATGCTCCCGTGCAGGAGCGGGTGGTCAGCGAGAACCCGCTGGCAGAGCTGCCGATACCGACCTTCTTCGAAAAGGAAGAGCGGCCCTATGTCACCTCCGGCGTCATTCTGGCGCGGGATCCGGAAACGGGAAGAGGCAACGCATCCTTTGCCAGGCTTGGCCGGCTGGACGATCGCAGCGCGCTGATCGGGATTGCACCCAACCACCACCTCGCGCTCTTCGCGCGTCGCGCAGCCGCGATGGGCCGGCCGCTGGAAATCGCCGTTGCAATCGGCGCGCACCCGGCAATCCAGCTCGCTGCCTGCCTGTATCTCGGTGTCGGTGACGATGAACTCGAATGCGCAGGCGCATTGCTCGGTTCGCCCGTCAGAACGGTTGGCGCCAAGACCGTCGATCTCAACGTTCCGGCCGAGGCGGAAATCATTCTGGAAGGGCGCATCCATCCGGACAAGCCGGTGCAGGAAGGTTTCATCTCCGAATATCACGGCATGTATGAAGATTACGGCCCCGGACTGCTGGTGGAATTCTCTGCCATGACCAGGCGGGAAGATGCGGTCTTCCAGGCGATCGAACCGGGCTATCACCATGAGCATATCTATCTCGGCGCCTTGCCGATCGCTTCGGGCCTGCTGCATTCCTTGAAGGGCGTTATGCCTAATGTGCTGGACGTGGCGGTCACGCCGGCCGGGGCGGGGCGCACGGATGTCGTTGTACAGATCGACACGCCCAAGCCTGGACAGGCACGAAGGGCCATGATGGCTGCGTTCGGTGCCGTCTCCATGCTAAAGCGTATTACGGTGGTCGATGCGGACATCGATCCATGGGATGCTGCGCGGGTGGATTGGGCCCGAGTCAACCGTATGAAATATGAACGCGATCTTCTTCTGCTGCCTCATTCGGGGACCGATCGGTCCGAGCCGATGGAGGCTGGCGGACTGGTTACCAAGATGGGCATGGACGCGACCGCCAAGCCGGACGACCGGGTAGAAGGCACCGATGTCGCCATGCCTCCGGCGGAATATCTGGAACGGGCCCGTGCAATTCTGGGCCGCCTGCAGGATCGCAAATGAGCAAGCCGCGCGTCATCGTCGCCATTTCCGGGGCATCCGGTGCCATGATCGGCATTGAGGCGCTGCGCCTCCTGCGGGAGAGAGGCACGCATGAGACGCATCTGATTGTTTCGCCATCGGGCGCGATGACGATCGCGCAAGAGACCGATATGACTGTGAAAGACGTGGAGGCGATGGCGGATGAAAGGCATTCTTTCCGCGACATCACCGCGTCTCTGGCGAGTGGATCCTTCGCAACGGAAGGCATGCTGATTGCGCCTTGTTCTGTCCGCACGCTGGGCGCTCTGGCCGTTTCGCTGGGCGATAACCTGATTGTGCGCGCCGCAGACGTCTGCCTCAAGGAACGCCGCAAAGTTGTGCTCATGCTGCGTGAAACGCCGCTGCATCTCGGGCAAATCGAGTTGATGGCGAATGTAACCAGATCCGGCGCGATCGTCATGCCGCCGGTGCCCAGCTTTTACACTCGGCCGAAGGATGTTGCGGAACTGATCACGCAATGTGCGGCAAGGGCGCTCGACGTGCTGGGAATTCCGGTGGACGATCTGAAGCGGTGGCCGACGAACGAAGCCGGATCCTAATCCCCAAGTAAAGCCTATACGCCTTCGCTTATACGGCCTTCAGCAAAATAATGGGTTCCTCTTAAAGCCTTGTCGGGCCAGTTTTTTACTTCGGTCAGGGGGCGACATTTCCTGACGGCACTCTTGCAGCGCAGAAGGAGGGGCTTTGGACCAGGTCTTTGTCGGTACGGTGGTTTTGCCCGATCGTGTCATTGAGCGCGGCTATGTTCTCGTTGCCGACGGATTGGTACAAAAGGTCGGTGAAGGGGACCCTCCCAGTGGGGAAGTGCATGGCGGCCCCGACTTTCTCGTCCTTCCTGGGGCAATCGATTCACAGGTGCACAGCCGCAGCCAGGCCGACCAGGAGGACTTCATCTGGTCCACCAAGAGCGCGGCTTCCGGCGGCGTTACCGCCATTGTCGACATGCCTTACGATGATGGCCTGCTGATCGCGGACCGTGAACGGTTCGAGATCAAGCGCAAGAACGCTGCCGAACAATCCCGCGTCGATTTCGCGCTCTACGCCACGATCGATCCGGAAGACGGCACCCGTCATATCGACGATCTGGTTGCTGCAGGGGCCGCGGCATTCAAGTTTTCGACCTTCGGGAACCATCCCAAGCGGTTTCCGCGTATCCCGCCGCATCTCATGTATGCGTGTTTCGAGGCCATCGGAAAACACGATCTCATGGTCGGCGTGCACAATGAAGATGACGAAACCGTTCGCGCCGCGAGCGAGCAGGTAAAGCAGGCCGGGATCGACGATTATTCCGCGCACAGCCTTTCACGTCCTCCCATCGCCGAAGCTCTGGCGACCGCGCAGGTATTCGAAATCGGCGCGCATACCGGCTGCGATGCGCATATCGTGCACTGCTCGATAGATCGCGGATACCGCATGGCCGAAGCCTATCGCCAACAGGGTTATGTCTCGACCATAGAGGCCTGCGTTCACTATCTGGCACTTAATGAAGAGGACGACGTTCGGCGCCTCGGCGGTTTCGGTAAGGTCAATCCGCCGATCCGCAAGAGCGACCAGACCGAAGCGCTCTGGCGTCACCTCGTGGCCGGCAACGTAACCGTGGTTTCAACCGACCATGTAAGCTGGTCGGCCGACCGCAAGGAAGATCCCGATATCATGAAGAATGCCGCCGGGATGCCCGGCCTCGAAGCACTCTATCCCCTGGTGCTGAAGGGGCTCGATCAGCGCGGATACGATTTCACTCATGCCGCGCGCGTTCTCGCTGAAAACCCGGCGAAACTGTTCCGGCTCGAAGGCGTCAAAGGGGCCTTGCGCGAAGGCCGGGATGGCGATGTCGTACTCGCGCGGCGCGATCCCTATGTCTATCATGCGGCCGATAGCGGTGCGAATGTGGTCGATTGGAGTGCCTATGAAGGAATGGAACTTCCCTTCAGGATCGATTCCGCATTCCTGCGCGGCAAGGCAATCATGGCCGAAGGCGAAGTGCTGGCTGAGCCCGGCAGCGGCCGTTTCCTCGTTCCGGGCATGACTTCGTCATGAGCGATGACGTGATCCTCCGGCCAACGGTCAACAGCGATCGGTTGTGGGCCGATCTCATGGCCATTGGCGAGATTACGGATCCGGATCGCCCCTATACGCGCCGGTCGTTCACGCCCTTGTTCGAAGAAGGACGCGCTTTTCTGCGCGAGAAGTTCGAAGCCTTTGGGGCGCAGGTGAAGCTGGATGCAGCCGGCAACATGATTGCCCGGCTGGAAGGGAGCGACCCTCAGCTCGGCGCCATCGCCATCGGATCGCACAGCGATACTGTGCCGTCGGGCGGTCGGTTTGACGGAGTTGCCGGCGTGATCGCGGGTCTGGAGATATTGCGCGCCATCGCGGAAAGCGGATGGAAGCCGCGTCATCCGATAGAAATCATCGATTTTCTTGCCGAGGAGCCGAGCGATTTCGGCCTTTCCTGTGTCGGCAGCAGGGGAATGACCGGCCAACTCGACGGCGAAATGCTCGCCATGGTCGATTCCGGAGGGCGGGTGCTCTCAAACGCGCTTGAGGAAGTCGGCGGGGATACCGCCACACTGCCCAGCGCCCTGCGCGAGGACATCGCAGCATTCCTCGAATTGCATATCGAACAGGGGCCGGTGCTGGAGGATCGAGGCGTCGATATCGGTGTCGTTGGCACCATCGTCGCCATCAGGCGTATTGAAGTGGCTTTCGAAGGCCGCGCCGCCCATGCGGGAACGACCCCTATGGATCTGCGCCAGGATGCGGCGGTCGCCGGCGCCGCGACTCTGGTGAAAATTCGCGAGACTGCAGAGCGTTTCGCTGCCGACAAAGACAGCTATTTCGTTGCCACGGTGGGCATAGTCGAGGTGAAGCCCGGCGGTTCGAATGTCGTTCCGCGCACGTGCCGCCTGGTGATAGACGCCCGCAGCGACAAGCCCGAGATCCTCGACCGGTTTCAGGAGATCATCGATAGCGAAAGCGTTGCGGCTGCAGCCTCTGCCCGCGTGGAGCGCAAGAGTTACGAGGTTCTTTCGGACGGCGTCCCGGCGCATTGCGACGAAGAGCTCCAGCAGCATATTCGCGTTGCTTCCGAAGAGCTAGGATATGCCAGCCTGGATTTGCCGAGCGGGGCCGGCCACGACGCGGCCTTTATGGCGCGGATTTGCCCGGTGGCGATGGTGTTCATCCCATGCCTTGGCGGGCATAGCCACACGCCGGTCGAATGGTCGGATCAGGCAGAGGTCACTGCAGGCACAGAAGTTCTCCTGCGCGTGGTCGAACGCATAGACCTGGCGGGCGGTTAGCCGGCGATTTGTTGTACCGGCATGTCTTCCACTTCGCGGGTGGGCAATTTTGCCGCGAGATTGCCGCGTAGCAGCGTCACCAGTTCCCTTTCGGCAGGTGTCAAACTCCGGTCGCCGGAATAGACGAGGAACAGAGATCGCTCGATATGCGGATCGACGATCGGATGGGCGCTGAGCTCTCCGTTCAGGATTTCCGTCCGTACAGCCGAAGCAGGCATGATCGTGCAAATGGGCTCGCGGGTCAGCAGCCCGATCAGCATGGTCAGGGCGTCGATCTCATGCTTGGGCTTCAGATTGACGCCGTTTTCCTTCGCGGCAACGTCCAGCAACTGCCTGAGACCGAATTGCGAGGTCGGCAGAGCGAGTGGGAGTTGCGTGAGATCGCGGAATTTGACCGGCCCGGGCGGCACAAGATTATAGCGGGGGTCGGCAATAACGGCCAGATCCTCGGTCGCATCCAGGGCGAAACGCGGAAATTGCGGAAGGGAGGATTCCACCACGGCCATTCCGACCTGACCGCGAGCGATCCAGTCCTGAAGCACGGCCTTGGGTGCCTCCTGCACGGCAAGGCTCATCTCCGGATAGCGGTCGCGCAGCTCCAGAACGGCCTCCGTAATCCGGTTCACCAGATAGCCGTGCTGATTGACCGATGGGAGGATGCCGATGCTGAGGCGGCCCCCATCTGCAAGCGAGGCGGACATTCCGCTGAGCCTGAGTTCGCGCAGCCGCCGTTCCAGCGTCTTTGCCCCGGGCGCGAAGCGCCGGCCCGCATCGGTGGTCGTGAGGCCGGCGGACTGCCGGCGAAACAGCGGCTCGCCCAGTGTGGCTTCCAGCTTGTGCAATTGCTGGCTCAGCGCGGGCTGGGCAATGCTGGCGCTATGGGCGGCGGCGGAAACCCGGCCGAGATCGTGCGTCAGATTGAAGTAGCGGATGCGCCGGGCCGTGAGCGTCGGCTGGAAGACGTAAGGCGGGGTCGTGGCATTGAGCTGCTCACGAAGCGTCGTCAGGAATTCGGATGCAATTTCGCTGTTCGCTTCCGCCTTGCCCATGATCCGGCTCTTGAGCGGCGGATCCAGCGGAGTGATCGACATGGAATTGAGACGCGCCGCGAGTACGCTGGAGGGAACCATGAAGGTCAGGCCGGCATGCTCATGCTGCAGCTCCGGCATGGAGCAGGGATGATCCTTCAACTGGCGCACATTGCTGACGCCCTGCTTGCGCAGATAGGCGGTGGCTTGCGCGATGAGCGGCGATGGAAGATCGGGCAGGGCGACCGGGCGGGACCGCAGGACGTCCTCGTCCGGTTGGGCCGGATTGCGCCGCACCAGCACCCAATCGTCTACCATCAGTTCAATCTCGTCCGCCTCCTGGCGGCCAGTGGTGTCGAGGGAGATGCGCGCGCGTTCGGCATTGGTGATGCCAAGCGCTTCGCCAGGTGTCGAGGCGATTTCCGGGCCATCTTCCAGCGTCCAATTGGGATGGACGATCATCAGTGGCCGGCGTTCCGCCATGGCGGCGGCTGCGCGGCTGATCGCCTTGGTTATCTGGCCGAACGCAAAGTTGAGCTCGATGTCGATCTCGAGCAGGGATTTCGAATGATCTTCCTGCTCCTTGGCTGCATTCACGGCAAAGCGTTCGATCATCATCAGCGGCAGGGTTGCGCGATAAAGCCATCTGGCAGAGGGAAGGGGGGAGATGCCGGAGCCGAGTTTGCGCAAGAGCGGGACGCCAAGTGCACCTTCAAGGGACTTCAGGCTGGTGCTCAGCGTGGAGGAGGCGATCCCGATATGCTTGGCTGCGATTCCAAGGTTCTCGTGTTCGCAAGCTACCAGAAAATAACGTAAGTCTCTAAAATCTATCATCAATATGTGCCAAAATGCCTGTGAAAGGCACCCCGGTGTACAAGGCGCCCTTGATGCAAATTTGCCTCTCGGGACTTTTTTTTGATTCTGAATAAACAATATGCCGAACATGTGGCCCGACTGCAAGCGTTGTGTTGCAATGCAGCACTCCAAATCTGCCAATGCAGTTTCAAATCGGGACTGAAACTGCCTCTTGCGCGCGCGTGCATTTTCCATCCGGTGCGTCGGATGTGCCGTCTGCTTCAGCAAGAACTGGACATATAAGATAGGCTGATTAGTTAGGTAACGAATCTAATGTGTGGAAGTTGGCCACGCGCGTTTGGGAGCAGGACGATGAACGAACAGAGCAACCCGCTTTCCGGCTGGCTCAAGCGGTTTGGTGCCGCTCTCAATGCGCCGCGGGATGCCGACTGGAATGAGCTGTTCGTGGAGGATTGCTACTGGCGCGACTTCGTGTCCTTCAGCTGGAATATCGTGACCGTGGAAGGCTTGAAGGGGATCGCGGATATGGCGATTGCCCAGGCAGAGGCGATTGACGTGCATTCGCTGGAGCCTGACGATGCCGATCTCCCCATGACGGACGAAACGCAGGGCTGGTTCACGTTCGAGACGAAAACGGCGCGTTGCCGCGGCCATGTTTTGTTCGAAGGGGAAAAGGCCAAGGTCCTGTTCACGGCCATCGTCGAGTTGATCGGTTTCGAAGAACCGGCTGGTGAGCGCCGTCCGCTGGGTGTCGAGCACAAGGCGAAAAAGGGCCGGACATTCTGGCCGGACCACAGGGCGGAAGAAATCCGTACGCTTGGCCATACCGAGCAGCCTTATTGCCTGATCGTGGGTGGCGGACAGAACGGCCTGCAATTGGCAGCGCGAATGAAGCGCCTGAATGTCCCGACTCTGGTTGTGGACGCATTGCCCAATATCGGGGACTGCTGGCGCGTGCGTTACAAGTCGCTCTATCTCCACGATGCGATCTACATGGATCATTTCCCCTATTTGCCGTTCCCCGACCACTGGCCGCTCTACACGCCGACCGGCAAGATGGGCGACTGGCTGGAAATCTATGCGAAGGTCATGGAACTGAACGTGTGGAACAGCACCATTTGCACCGGCGCCCATTATGACGAGGCAGCCGGCGAATGGGAGGTGACCGTCGTCAGGGATGGTCAGGAAATGACCTTGCGGCCCAAGCAGCTGGTGCTGGCAACCGGCCTGTCCGGCGCGAAGAACATGCCCAAGATAAAGGGGATGGATCGCTTCAAGGGGCAGCTTTGCCATTCGGCGGACCACGATTCAGACAGCGATGTCGCCGGCAAGAAAGTGGTCGTGATCGGCGCCAACAATTCGGCCCATGATATCTGCACCGATATGTGGGAAGGCGATGCGGACGTCACCATGATCCAGCGCTCGCCCACGATCATCGTGCGGGCGGAGACCATGCGCGGCTTCTCCGGCCAATTGCCATATGCCAATCCGGACATTCCCAGCGAGTTCGGCGATCTCATGCTGGCGACTACGCCTTTCCGCATGCGCTATGAAGGCGAAACCGGGATGACCGAAGCGCTCAAGGAAATCGATGCCGATTTCTACGATCGCCTGGAGAAGAGCGGTTTCATGCTCAGCCATGGAGAGGATGGCACCGGCTTCCTGATGGCCTATCATCGCCGCGCCGGCGGCTACTACATTGATGTCGGCGGCTCCGAATTGATTGCCAATGGCGAGGTCAAGCTCGCTCAGGGCGAAATTCAGGAGATCACCGAAGACGGCGTGCAGATGGAAGACGGCACCTTCCTTCCTGCCGACATCATCGTCTGCGCCACGGGCTATCGCCCGATGAACGAATTCGTGGGCAGGCTGATTTCTCCCGAAGTGGAAGACAAGGTCGGTCTGTGCTGGGGCCTGGGTTCCGACACGGAAGGCGACCCCGGCCCGTGGGAGGGCGAACTGCGCAATATGTGGAAGCCCACTGCACAGGAAGGGCTGTGGTTCCAGGGAGGCAACCTGATGCAGTCACGCATCCATTCGCTTCATCTGGGGCTGCAGATAAAGGCACGGATGGAAGGCCTGGAGACGCCGGTCTACCAGCCCGATTTCGCCAAGCAGCGCGAACCAGTAATCGCCTGACGCACTCCTTCTGACCGTTTAGGCGATCGCCCTTCTGGGCGAGGCTTTCGCCGTGCCGCCTATTCTGGGTCGAATACGACTTCGGCCATGCGCTTTGCCCATTCCTCGGGTGAAGGCATCAGCGTGATATCGTTGCGGTGGAGGATCTTCCATTCGCCATCCATCCGCACGAATTCGTCTTCGTACTGGCCGCTTAGCACGGGCGTGGGGCTGCCGTTCCTGCCCCTGATGATGGAGAGCTGGCGCGATTTGGCCATTCGATTATCGACGATGCCACCGTTCCGCCAACTCAATTCTTTCGCGTCGCGATAACTCTTCGCGATCTACCTTGCCGGCTGCAACTGCGCGTGATGGTTGACTAGTTCTGGAAGTGGCGGCGATGCCACACCCTTCCAGAAAGCGCCTATTTGTTTCCAACTCCGACAAACCAGCTATCCATATAGGTCAAGGCAATGTTGGATTCCTAACTGTAATGAAACGTTATCGCAGTGAAAGCCTTAGCCAGCTTGATGAATGGAGGGGCATCAAAGTGGTTTTCCGATCAAATGCCCTAGAAATTTGGGTTCGGCGAGTTGCACTTGTCAGGTTTCAAAAGTCCTTTCCGCACTGCGCCGCAAGCAGAAGGCATCTGTGAATTTTTGACTGGAATGCCCGTTACCATCGGGATGAGGAGCATAAGAAATGAAAATATCAGGGAGCATTAGTCACCGCCGCACGCAATTGGCGCTACTTTCGGTGACAGGTCTTGCAACCGTTATGGCGGCTGCACCGGCAGTCGCGCAAGACAACACCGGCGACGATAACGTGATCGTCGTGACGGCGCAGATGCGCGAACAGAATGTTCAGGATATTCCGCTGTCGATTACCGCGGTCAGCGGCGAAATGCTGGAAGCTCGCAGCCAGACAAACTTGCGCGAAATTTCGGCCCAGACGCCGAACGTACTTCTGCAACAGAATCCATCAGGGCAAGGGAACTCGATGCGCGCCTTCATTCGCGGCGTTGGTCAATCCGACCAGAGCCCGTCAGTGGAGCCGGGCGTCGGTATCTACGTCGATGACGTCTATTTCGGTACGGTTACGGCATCTGCCTTCGACCTCGTGGATCTTGATCGCGTCGAAGTTCTGCGCGGACCGCAAGGCACACTTGCCGGCATGAACTCGCAGGGTGGTGCGATCAAACTCTACTCTCGCAAGCCGGAAGGTGAAGGCGGTTATGTTGAAGCATCGGTCGGCACGATGGGGCGCCGCGATTTCAAGGCAAGCGCGGACTTCACCGTTGTCCCGGATTCCGTGTTCGCACGCGTAACCGGTGTTTCGCGCAATCGTGACGGGCATATCACCATGTACAATTATGCTTGTCTCAATCCGGACGATCCGGATGTGGTTTCGGGCGCAATCCCGGGTCTGATCTCCAGCGGCGACTGCAAGAGCGGCGAACTGGGCAACCAGCAGATGTATGCTGTTCGTGGCGCTCTGCGTATTGCTCCCATCGGTAGCCCGCTCGAAGTCAACCTGATCGGTGATTATACCAAGGACACGTCGAACACCCAGGCATCGGTGCTGCTGGCATCGGCTGAGTCCGCCACCAAGGGCAACGCCAGCGGTTATATCGATCGTTCCGGCATGAGCATTCCCTATCAAGGCGTAGCTTATGACGACCGTTTTGTGCCTTATGGCCAGTATCGCCGCGCCGGATCCGTACTAAACGATCCCTACGCGACTTACGCGAATTTCTACGATCCGGGTGTTACCTATATGGCGATCGGTCCGCAGGTCGGGCCGCCCTCATCTGTACCTGCCGGCGATCCGAATGGTCCCTTCATTGCCGAGAATGCCAGCCAAGTTGAAGGTTGGGGTGTTTCCGGTACGATCGATTATGAACTCAGCGATACCCTCGCACTGAAGTCGATCACCGGATATCGCAGCTATGATACGGTTAGCGGCAACGACAACGATAATTCGCCAGTCGTGT
This sequence comes from Alphaproteobacteria bacterium, assembly GCA_030430365.1. Taxonomy (GTDB): domain Bacteria; phylum Pseudomonadota; class Alphaproteobacteria; order Sphingomonadales; family Sphingomonadaceae; genus Andeanibacterium. The sequence continues at coordinate 27,732 of JAUIFP010000002.1, forward strand.
TCATTCAAAGCTCCGACTGGTACGAACACGAGCAGTTCAGCCAGGAACTGCGCCTGTCGGGCAACCTCGCCGACAATACGGTGCACTTTACCATCGGCGGCATCTATTACGATGCGGCAACGCGCCCCCTTTCGCGCATTCATACGCCGTTCTCGGGCTTTGGTCCGCCGGACAAGCCGACCTTCTCCTTCCTCAATGACGATACGGCTGACGTGAAGGTGCTGGCCGGGTTCGCCAATGCAGCTTGGGACATCACCGAGGCATTGACGATCGAAGGCGGAATCCGCGTCACGGACGAACAGAAGGACTACACCTTCGGCCGTCTGAATCCGGATGGCCGCAGCGACTATCTGCCGCTGTCCAATCCTCTGAACCAGCTCACGGGATTCACGGATACCTACAAGGCGACGATCACCGACTATCGTGCGGTCATCTCGTATAAGGTTACTCCGGATGTTATGACCTACGCGCAATTTGCGACTGGTCATAAGGGCGGCGGTATCTCGCCGCGTCCTTACAACGTCTTCCAGATCCGTCCCTTCGGTGCCGAAAAACTTCGTTCGTATGAGGCTGGCTTCAAGACCGACCTCATGGATCGCCGGGTGCGGATCAATGGCGCTGTGTTCTACATGGAATATCTTGGATACCAGGGTATCCCCGATTTCTGCATTGACGAGAATGGCGATCGTGTTGACCAAAATCCACGCGGCCTTTGCGGTCAATATTTGAACCTTGCCGACGCTGAAGTGAAGGGCTTCGAACTGGAAGCCTTCCTTGAGCCGGTGGACGGTTTCAATATCGACGCATCGCTCAGCCTTACGGACTTCACCTTCGGTGCCCCGACTTATTCGACGACGTCGGTCGTCGAAGGCGCCAATCGTCCGGGCATTGGTGAATGGAAGTGGAGCGTTGGCGCTCAGTACGAGTTCGATCTTGGGGAGGCGGGCACGCTTACGCCGCGCGTAGATGTTGCCTATACACCGGGCTACTGCGGCAACTTCGCCTGCGATCCGAACGCAGTTGTCGAGAGCTATACTCTCGCCAATGCACGCTTGACCTTCCGCACGCTTGACAAGGATTGGCAGGTTTCGGTGGAAGCCACGAACCTGTTCGACAAGCTTTATTACATCAACAAGTTTACGAACGGCTTCTACGCGACCGGCCAGCCAGGACGCCCGGCCGAATACGCAGTTACAGTTCGCCGCAATTTCTGACAGCGACGAACTAAAATTTGAAAATTGGACGGTGGGGCTGATTGCCGAAAGGCAGCAACCCCGCCGTTTCTTTTTTGATTTGGAATTGGCGGACGGCAAATGCTGATCCGCGGACAATGGCCCTGAAGAATCAAACGGCCGCTAAGATTGGGAGAAGGATATGGATTTTGATCGCCGCACACTGTTGACTGCCGCATCGGCAACCGCAGCATTGGGTGTTGCCGGTGGCGCCGCCGGCTCAGCGAAAGCAGTGCCTTCAAGCCAGATCCGCATCGGCACGGAAGAGGCCTTTTCCACCAAAGAACATATGAAGGCCATGAAAAATCTGGTCGATGCAAATCCGGAAGTGATACGCTTCGATTATAAGCTGTGGCGAATGATTACTTCCGATCTAGAGGCCGATACCCCCAAGCGCCTGTTAGATTTCGAGAATATTCGTATCCCCGAAATGGACGAATACGGCGTCACTATGCAACTGCTTTCGCTCACTTCACCAGGTGTGCAGATGCTCGATACGGATACGGCAATCGGCGTAGCGCGAAGCACGAATGATGAGTTGGCAGGTGTGATCAAGCGCCATCCAACGCGCTTCGCAGGCCTGGCAAGTGTGGCTCCGCAAAATCCGCAAGAGGCAGCACGAGAGATTGAGCGTGCGAAAACGCAGCTCAAGCTTAACGGCATCGTGATCAATTCGCATACCAACAACGAATATCTGGACGACCAGAAATACTGGCCGATCCTGGAGGCCGCTGAAGCCTTGGATATGCCGATTTACCTACATCCGCGCACACCATCCGATCAGATGCGTCCGCCTTTCGACGACTACAACATGGGGAGCGCCTTCTGGGGCTATGGTTTAGAAACGTCGACGCATTTTGTGCGCCTCATGATGAGCGGCTTGTTCGATCGTTTCCCCAAACTCAATGTCGTCCTGGGCCATATGGGCGAGGCGGTTCCTTTCTGGATCTGGAGGTTGGATTACATGAGCGCAGCGGGCGTGAGCCGCGGCGAAACGCCCATCAAGCTGAAGCCCAGCGAATATCTGCGCCGAAACCTCAAGATCACAACCAGCGGGCAGGAGAATCCCGACGCGCTGCGCTATTCTATCGAGACTCTCGGTGCGTGGAACGTGATGTGGGCGATCGATTATCCTTATCAGGAGACGCCCGGAGCAGTCTATTTCATGGACAATGCGCCGATCTCGCAGGCTGAAAGAGATGCGATCTACTGGCAGAATGCGCAGCGCATCTTCAACATTCAACGATGAGCCGCTCCAACATGCTTGCGGCAATGGGAGAGAAAAAGTGCAAAGAAGGGATATTCTAGGTTTAGCTGGCGCAATTGGCGCTGCGGCTGCACTTCCAGGTGTGGCAAATGCGCAGCGCAGCCTGGAGGAAGGACGCTTCCCGAAACCGAGCGGGAAGTACAAACGGATCGGTACAGAGGCCGCTTTCGCAACCCAGCCACAGCTCGATGGTTTCCGGGATATCGGCAAATACCTTGCGGAAGGTGCGGACCTGTCCTTCACCCAGATTTTGCTGGGCGACAGTGATTACGCCAAGGATATGACGCCGCGGCTTCTCAATATCGGGGAAGGGCGCATTGCCGAAATGGATGACGGCGGCGTCGCAATGCAAGTACTTTCGCTGACGTCGCCAGGTGTCCAACTGTTCAGCGCCGACACTGCGGTTTCGATCGCGCGGGAGAGTAACGATATCCTGGCCGAGGCAATCGCAAAGCATCCCAGCCGTTTTGCCGGGCTTGCCGCTTTGTCCCCGCAGGATCCGAAGCGTGCGGTAGTGGAGATGGAGCGAGCCGTAACGCGGCTCGGCCTCAATGGCTTCATCGTCAATTCGCACACTGACGGCCATTATCTCGATGAAGAGCAAAACTGGCCTATTCTCGAAGCGGCGGAGGCACTCGGTCGCCCGATCTACATCCACCCCCGTTCGCTGCCGGAAACTTCGATCGCTCCGTTTCGGCCATATGGGCTTGGCGGAGCTTCATGGGGTTATGCGGTGGAGACAGGTACGCACGGCATGCGTCTGCTTTTCAGCGGCGTCTTCGACCGTTTCCCCAACCTCAAGATCGTACTGGGGCATATGGGCGAAGGAATCCCTTATTGGGTCTATCGCTTCGATCACATGTATGAGACTGCAAGGCGCAATTGGGGAACTGGCGGGCTCGTTAACACGCCAAGTTTCTACCTCAAGCGCAACATGATGATCACCACCAGTGGTATGTTCTCGGAATCAGTGCTGAAATACTGCCTCGAAGTGATCGGGCCGGACAACATCATGTGGGCGGCGGATTATCCCTATCAAAACAATCGTGAAGCAGCGGCTTTTCTTGATGCCGCTGCAATTCCGGAAACTCAGAAGATCCAGATTTATTCCGGAAATGCGGAGCGGATATTCCATTTGAACTGATGAGAAGGCGGGCCCGACCGTTAGAATGGCCGGGCCCTTCACTCGCTTATTCCCAAGGCGTAGGCATATTGAGCGGAATGAAGGTCACGACGCCTTCCGCATCCATGACCGTGTCTCCTTCGATGCGCACGAGTTCGGCAACAAGCCGGCTCATCGGATAGGGGCGTTGCAGTTCCACCTCGGTGCCATCGGCAGCGAAGAAGCTCGCTTCCTTGGCAGGCAGATCCTGAACGCTGATGGCGACGACCAATCCGCGCTCTGTGTCGACCACGGGGAAGCGCCGGTCGCGAATGCGCTCGACCGGAGCGAACAGGCCAGCGCTGAAGACGGAGGCGCAATCCTTCTGGGCCGGGTCGATTTCTCCTTCCGCGGAAGAAATCTGCACGCCGTTTTCCAGCATTTTGCAGTCTTCGCCGAAGTCGGCCAGCAACGTGCCGTTATTGCGCTGCTTGGTCGCGAGGTAGTTGTCTGCGACATCGATCAACCTGTCGCGCGAGCGGCGATCGGATGCATTGACCATGCCCGTCATGTCGTCCGAAATTGCGAATGCGCGCGGATCGCCAAACGGCATGGGCCAGGGCGTGCGTCCAGCGATCACTTCGATCTCGCTGATCTCGCCGTCCGGCGCCTTGATCCGCACAGCGCCGAAGGATGGTTCGTCATGGTCCCAGATCGTGCCGAACCACATGACGTTGCCAGTGGTTTCGTCCGCGACCGCCAGCGCCTTCGAGCCGACAGTTTCGCCGACCGAGCCCCACCAGGCGTCGCCGATCGTCAGCGAAACATTGTTCTCGGTATAATAGACGGGATCGGGATCGACCCAGGGCAGACGCTGATAATCCTGTTCTGCAATGGCGACCGTGAATTCGTCTGCAAGTTTCAGCAGGCATGCTTCGTCGCAGCTTCCGGCGGAGGCGGGGCTGGCGGCCAAGGCGATGGCACTCGCGGTGATAAGGCTGGCAAGCGCGCGCATTATTGGTCTCCCTCGTCGGCCCAGGGCGAATGCATGCCATAGGGAACGTAATCGAAGCTCGCTTCGATGGTGAAAATCTTGCCGTCGATGATCTTGAAGGCTTCCATGATCGAAAGCGAATTGGGCCATTTCAGAAGCGTCTTCATGGTTCGGCCATCGGTCAGTTCGTATTCGTCGAAATAGTTCGCGTGATCGAAGAAGTTCATGCCCACGACGATGCCGCGTTCGACGTCGATCAGGGGGAAGCGCCGCTCGCGCAGCTGCTTGTTGATCCGGTAAATGCCGAGTTTGAACTGTTCTTCGCAGCCCTGAGCCACGGATGCGGAGTTGTTCGAGTTCTTGGTAACGGCAGTTGTGCTGATGCCGTTTTCGAGCCGCGAGCAATCGTCCGTGAAATGGGCAAAGACCTGCCCGTCATTATATTCGACCGTGTTGAAATAGGAATCCGCGATGGCGCGCAGCCTTGCGCGCGGCTTGGCCTGATCTTCGGGGACGGCCTCCGTCCAGGCCGGGTGATGCGGCTCTTCGCCGGTGCCGAAGATCAGCGGCATGCCGGTGACGCGCGAGACCACCGTTTCGGCCTCGTCGATTTCGCCGGCGCGGCTGACATGCAGCCTTATGGCCAGGAAAACCAGATTGCCGTGCTCATAGGCATGGCCGAACCAGGCGACATTGCCGGTCACCACGTCGGCCGGCATCATGCCGTCGGCGGGGTCTGCCGCACTGACGGAGCCCCACAGGCCTTCGCCGATTGGCATCTCGACACTGTTTTCGGTGAAGCGAACATCTTCGGCAAAGGGCGCCCGCGAGGGATCCTTTGCATTCAGCGCCTCGACATAGGAGAGCGCGAAACCTTCCAGGCAAGCTCTATCGCAATTGCTGCGCGGAAGCGCCGTCTCTTCGCCATACGCCTGCGCGCAGACGGGGGCCGCCGCAACCAGGCAGATTGCCCCAAGGGCACTGCGGATCATCATTCCTCTCCCACTGTTCCTTGGCAGCAAGGTGGCAGCGGGCAATGCGGCTGTCATTGTTCGAATTGTCTTGCCGGCTTGGCTCACATGGAAGCGGCATTGCGCTTGCTGGCATCGTCCAACTAGGTTTCCGCCGCGTAATCACACCCCTGGGCGATTGGGCGGTCACGGCCCGAAGCCACCACGAATGGAGACGGATGAAATGCGAAAAACTCGTTTGGCAGTGCCTCTTGCAATGGCTGCGGCCATGGCATTCCCGGCATGGGCCGCACATGCGGAAGACCAGCAGGAACTCACCCTGGAACAGCGGGTGGACCAGCTGGAATCGGAAAAGCAGATCCGCGAAGTCATCATCGAATATGGCGAATATCTCGATGCCCGTGACTATGCCGGCTATGCTTCTCTATTCGCCAGCGACGGGACCTGGACCGGTGGGTTCGGCAACGCAACCGGCCCTGCGGCCATTCAGAAGATGCTGGAAGACAATCTGGGCATTCCGGAAGAGGGCTTCGTCAATAAGGACAACTTCCATCTGGACACGACTGTGATCGTCGACGTGCACGGCGATACGGCAGAGGCGCGCTCGCGCTACATGTTCTACACGCGCACTGAAGACAATCGCCCGCGTCCGCTGCTGGCGGGCCGCTATTTCGATGAATTCGTCCGCGAGAACGGCGAATGGAAGATCAAGACCCGCAAGTCCCACGGCGTGATTCCCTATCGTGACGGCAATGCTCCGCCGCCGGACGCGCCGCCGCCGGGTGTACAGGATGTCATGAAGAAATAGGCTTGCCGGACTGAACAGCGCGGCAGGCAATCATGCTTCAGGCACGGGGAGGTCCAAAGCGACGTCCCTGCGCCTGAAGCGCCATCCTTCCGGCAGTTTGATCAGGTCGTCTGAATAGCTCCCGGCGAGAGCAGGCCGGATTCCATCCGCGCCTTGTTCGAGCAGGAGCCAGCGCGACCAGCAGCTTGCACTTGCACCCTCGCTGGCGATGGTGATCGAAAAATTGCTGAAGATGTGCACGCAAGGCGGCGTGCCTGCGAATTCTCTGGCAACGAACTCGGCCAGGGCAGGCCGCCCGGAGATGACGCCATAGTGATCGCCGCCAATCCATTCGCCATCTGGTGCGAACAGCGAAGCCCAGCCCAATGCATCGCGCAGGTCGAGCAGGCGGCCATATTCCGCCATCAAACGCCGGATGGCTTCCGTCTCTTCGCAATTGCAGGCTGGAGCTTGATCCATGGTTTCGGAAGGCGTTCCCTCACTGTTTCACCGGGCTGGATACCGCGCGATTGCAGCGTTGCCAAAGCACGCGGCCAATCCGGTCTACCTGCGCAGCCAGATCGGTCTACCGGCAACCGGGAAATCCCGGTTTATTGAAGTGCAACGGCAAACTAGAACTGTGTTTGTCTGCAGGCTGCAAATCAGCCGCATGGGAGAATAGATGTCTGACGCTGCTATGCCGCCCGGTTCCGGAGCGGCACAATCCGTTGAAGAACGCCTGCGCGCCTTGGAGGATGAACGCGAGATTCGCGATCTCATCATTACCTATGCGCAGCGGCTCGATGCGCGCGATCACAAGGGATACGCGCGGCTGTTTGCACGGGAAGGGCGCTGGTCCGGCCGGATGGGAGACGCGACCGGCCCCGAGGCGATCGAGGCGATGCTGGTGGAAGGGTTCGGCCCCATGCCAGAGAATTTCGTCAACACCCAGAACTTTCACCTGATGAGCAACATCGTCATCGAAGTGGATGGCGACCGTGCGAAGGCGGAATCCCGCCTCGTTTATTTCGTGCGCACGGCCGAAGCGAAGCCCACGGCCATGCTCGCCGGGCGGTATTATGATGAGCTGGTGCGCGAAGACGGGCGCTGGCGCTTTTCTTACCGCCGCGTGGTCGGCGAGATACCGACCCGCGATGAGCGCCCAGTCAGAACACCGGAGGAAGATGGACATGTCCGCTGAGCGGCAAGAACGTATCGAAGCGCGTATCGCGCAGCTGAATGCAGAGCTGCAGAAGCGCGAGGACTACCAGGCGATCATACGCCTGCAGCGGGCCTATGGCTTCTATATCGACAAGGGATACTGGCGGGATGCCAGCGATCTTTTCACTGAAGACGCCACTTACGAACAGGGTGTCGACGGCGTCTTTGTCGGGCGCGACCGTATCCATCAGGTCATCGTGAAGCTTTCCGGCGGCAATCCCGGACCGGGCCTGCCTTTCGGACAGCTTTACGAGCGCTTTCAGCTTCAGCCGGTGATCAGCGTCTCTGAAGACGGGCAGAGCGCCTTCGGGCGCTGGCACGAACTTGCCATGCTCGGCCAATATGGCGAACACGCCGAATGGGGGGAGGGCGTCTACGAAAACCGCTATCGCAAGGAAGATGGCGTCTGGAAGATCGCCGCGCTGCACTATTTTCCCAACTTCGTGGCCCCCTATGAAGGCGGCTGGGCTGTGCTCAAACCGGTCGAAGGTGACTGGCGCTCGCCCGAATTGGCCGACTTCCCGCCCGATGCACCTCCCACGGTGAACTACAAGCCGTTTCCGGACCAATTCACGGTGCCGTTCCACTATCCCCATCCGGTCACCGGAAAGGCGGTGGCGTGATGAGTGAACACCTGCTCGACGCGCTGGAAGCGCATCTCGATTCCATCGAGCTCAGGATTGCCCGCCAGGCCTCTCACGAGGCGATAGAGCGGCTCCAGCGCTCATACTGCTATTTCATCGATAGGGGGCTCTGGACGGCCGCAGCAGACCTCTTCGCGGACGATGCGACGGGGGAATGGGGACAAAGCGGCGTATACAAGGGCAAGGAACGCATTCGTTCCTATCTCGCCCTGCGCGGGCCCGAAGGCCTCGGCGAGGGCGAGCTCAACACCCATATCACGTGCCAGCCAATCATTACCGTTGCCGATGACAACATGTCTGCCAAGTCGCGCTGGCGCAGCGACAATATGCATTGCACCGATGGCACTGGCAGTTGGAGCGAAGGGACCTACGAAAACGTCTACGTCAACGATGGCGGTGTCTGGAAGACCGCTTCCATGCATTATTACGTCACGCTGATCTGCGATTACGACAAGGGGTGGATCGCGGGCGATATCCCTATGGATCCACCCAGCGAGACGCTGCCGCCGGATTCTCCGCCGACGGAAGTCTATGAATCGCTGCCAGGTGCCTATCTGCCGGCTTATCATTATCCCAATCCCGTGACGGGAGAGCAGCCGAAGAAGCCCGACCTTCCCGAATTGCCGGAAAGCGGCAAGGACACGCTGGCCGATGCAGTTGCGGCGCTTTCCACCAGGGTCGAGCGGCTCGAAGACCAGCGGGCCTGTGAGAAGCTTCAGCGCAGCTATGGCTTCTATGTCGACAAGGCGATGTGGAACGACGTGTCCGATCTCTTCGTGGACGATTCAACGCTGGAAATCGGCGGCCGCGGTGTCTTCCTGGGCAAGAAGCGCGTGCTCGAATATATGGGCATTGGCCTCGGGCCTACCGGTCCGCAGCGCGAACAGATCATCAACCATCAGCAGTTCCAGGGCGTCGTCACCGTAGCCGAAGACGGCAAGACGGCGCGCGGACGCTGGCGCGCCTTCGTTATTGGCGGCAGTTCGTGGGCACCGGTCAATTGGGGCGATTGCCTGTATGAGAACCACTACAAGAAGGTGGATGGCGTCTGGGTGATGGACAAGCTGCATGCACCGTTCACCATGTACACGCTCTATTCCGACGGATGGCACAAGGCGACCACGCCCAATACGCGGCCCGAAAGCTTCCCGCCGCCGCCCGATCTGGCACCCACGGTGGTCTATCTGACCTATCCCAACTATTATTGCGAGCCGTTCCACTATCCCAATCCGGTCACCGGAAAGGAGGCGCCGCCACCCAATCCTGCAGCGGGAGGAGTGGCGAATATGGCGGACTTCGCCAGCGAAGAGAGTTGAACGGGAGTGAGCTCTCCCCCGGATTTGTCGGTCAAAGCCGCTGAGACGTCAGGCAATGTCGACGCTCTGATCGATCTGCCGCGGCTGACCGGCCTGCAGATCGGATTGTTCCTGATTTGCGCTTTCGTGCTGTTCGCAGAAGGCTACGATTTGCAGGCGCTGGCGCTGGCCGTACCGCAGATTTCCGGGGAGTTTGGCATCCCGCCGGCGGATTTCAGCCTGGCCCTTTCCGCCAGCCTGCTGGGCATGGCGCTGGGCGGGGCAGGGTTCGCTCCGCTGGGCGACAGGATCGGACGAAAGCCGATGCTGATCCTTGCCATGGTGCTGACCGGCGGTAGCACGCTGGGTGCACTGATATATCCGACCACCTATTGGATTGCTTTTTGCCGCCTGATCACGGGGGTTGGGCTGGGCGTCACGACTGTCAATGCATCGGCCATGATGAGCGATTACGCGCCCGCCAGATGGCGGTTCATGATCATGACGGTCGTCAATTGCTCTGTGCCACTGGGCGCTTTCAGCGCGGCCATGATTGCCCCGGACATTATCGAGCATATGGGATGGCGCGGCATCTTCTGGATCGGCGGCTGGGTACCGTTGGGGGCTGCAGTGGTCGTCTGGCTGGCCATGCCTGAATCTCTCAAATGGCTGGTTGCCGTGCGCCCCGGCGATCGGCGTATCGCGCGGATTGCCCGCTCCATTGCGCCGGGCATCGATCCGGCGAAGCTGTTCCTGTCCGAGCGCGAGGAGCATACCCGTCAGTCGGTACTTGGGCTGATGTCCCCCAATCACCGCGTCCGCACGCTGGTTGCGTGGCTCGGCACTGCGGCAGGCGCCTTCTGCCTTTACATGATGATTTCCTGGCTGCCGACCGTGCTGCGCGAAGCGCAATGGAGCACGACCGACGCCTTGCGCGGAACTGCAGCAGTCCAGCTGGGCGGTATCTTCGGCGGGTTGCTGATCGCCTGGGCGATCGACCGGCGCTGGCTCGTGGCGGCAATTGTGGCCGGCTATGGCGTATCCTCGGTCGGCCTGCTCAGTATCGGTCTGCTGCCCGAAAGCGTGCTCGGCTGGCAGTTTCTGTTGTTGCTTGTCGGGGCGGGCATATCCGGCATGCAGGGGATATGGATGTCGATTGCGGTCGGGCTCTATCCGCTCGAACTCAGGGCGACCAGTGCCGGCTGGATGGCCGCGATCAGCCGCATCGGTGCCGTATCGGCGCCGTTCGCCGGGGGATTGGCGGTTGCCGCCAGTATGGAGGCCAGGAACCTGTTGATGGCGCTGGTGGTCCCGATCGGGGCGACCGTCATCGCAGTAGTGCTGGCGCGCAAACATTTCGTTCCGCCGCCGCCGGTGGTGGAAGAAGGAGAAAAGCCGAATGAATGAACAGGAAATGGCGGCGTTGGCGGCCGATATCCGCTATCTCAAGGATCGGGCCGATATTCTAGATTGCATGAACCGCTATACGCGGGGTGCGGATCGCCTGGACCGGGATCTCCTGCTGTCGGCCTATCATCCAGATGCCACCGACGATCGCGGCGCCTTTACGGGCGGCCCTGTAGCACGGGTCGATTGGTTGCTGGCCTATCTCAGGACACTCGATCACACGACTCATCACATCACCAATTTCACTTTCGATATCGATGGCGATGTCGCGCATTGCGAAAGCTATGTCCTTACAACTCTGATGCCGGCGGGCTCGAAGGAGGCCACGATCGGTTGCGCTCGCTATATTGACCGGTTCGAACGGCGCTCCGGCGAATGGAAGATCGCGCACCGCGAAGCGGTGATGGACTTCAACTTCACTGTGCCCACAAGTGAGCTTCCGCCCAAAGTGCTCAGCAGCGCGAGGGACCGAACCGACAGATCCTATGCCCGCCCGCTGGAACTTACCGCCGAAGGGCTGGCCAGGATGCAGGCCGGGCTCAATTCGCCTGCGGACTAAGTGCCGCGATCTCGCCTTCCACAACAAGGTTTGAGCGCGAGCGGGGGCTAATCACGCATCGAATCATGTTATAATTGAACATTTAGAGTTACTAGGATGCGAAGCACATTAGCCACACTCTGGCACTGGTTTTCCCGCGGACCTGTACAAGGCTTGCCTATTGCCGCGGCGTTCCATATCCAGTTTCGCCAAAGTGAGCGTAGACTGACTTGGAGGAGAGGCCTTGTCGCAAGTCACAGATAGACCTTGCGAATTTCTGCGTCCCCTTGTCGATTTGAGTAATGTCGAACAAGGTGACCGGGCGCTGACGTGGGACGTCGCGGTTCGCAATACATTTCCCGGATTGTCGGTTAAGCTGGAGAGCGGCGGGGTCTCTTTCGGTTCGATCAACTGCATGCCGATCGGATCGGGGCAGCTTTTCCAGATCGATTCCGAACCTGCGCTGGTGAGCTTTCGGCCTCCCAAGATGGACACGATTGTTCCGCATTTCTCGCTGATGGTGCAGTCGAAAGGCACGATGGTCGCAAGCCAGGCGGGCCAGGTCTGCATGCTGGGCGAAGGCGATCTCTGCATGATCGACGAGGCGAAGGCATTTCGCCTGACTGGCGAAGAGCGGACCGAGTTCCTGCTGCTGAGGCTGCCGCGTGCTGCGGTGCTTAGCCGCTATCCGCATCTTGAACGCGTGATCGCCAGCACCCTTTCCGGCCACGAACCGGGCACCAAACTTCTCAGCGAGACATTGCTGCGCCTGGCGAGCGAGGCAGGCCTGCTGCAGGACCTTCAGCGCAGCGCGATGATGAATGCCATCATTCACATGCTGGGCGTGGCAGAGCCGTTCCTCGGCCTGCCTGCCGGTGCCGATTGGCGTGTGCGCCGCGCGCTCGACTATATCGAGCTCAATCTGTCGGTCGCAGGGCTGACGGCGGAAGTTGTGGCGCAGGACCAGCATATCAGCCGCCGCAGGCTGGACCAGCTGATGCACGACGCTTTCGGCCATTCCATCGCAAGCCATCTTTGGAGCCGTAGGCTGGAGCAAGCCGCTGCAGATTTGCGTGATCCCCACCGTTCCGACCTGTCGATTGCGCAAATAGCCTTCGCGAACGGCTTTGAGGATGCGGCCCATTTTACGCGGGCGTTCAAGCGCAAATATCGCATTACACCAGGGCAATGGCGACTGAACTGACGGGAGAGCCGTGAGGCTTGAGGAAGGCTCACACGGTCAAGCCGTGATTCCAGTTTGGTCCATTCAAAGGGGTGTTCAGACGATTCAGCGCGCCTATCATGTCCCAAAGGCTGCACCAAAGCAGCGCTGATATGTAGAGGACTGATGAGGCATTCAACTCTCGCATCCACGGGATTGCTCCGGGCTGCTCTCGCTCCGATCAAGATCGCGGCGCTTGCGGCACCCGCTTTCCTGCTGGCGCCGCAAGCCGCCCATGCACAATCCGCCATCGATCAGGAAATCGACGCGCTTACGACGCGTGTCGAAGTGCTCGAAGGCACTCGCGCAGTTAAGAAGCTGCAGCGTGCCTTCGGCTTCTATGTCGACCGCGGGCTGTGGGGAGAAGCTGCCGACCTGTTTGCCGATAATGGCACGATCGAGATCGGTCTTGACGGCGTCTATGTCGGCAAGGACCGGATCGAAGAATATCTGCGCCGCCTGCATGGCGGGCAGGAGGGGCTCATCTATGGCCAGCTCAACGAATGGGTGACGCTGCAGCCAGCTATTTCCGTGGCTTCCGATGGCCGCTCCGCAACTGCGCGCTGGCGCGACAATGGCATGCTTGGCCAGTACAAGGAGCATGCCGAATGGCGCGATGGTATCTACGAGAATACCTATGTGAAGGAAGGCGGGATCTGGAAAATCCAGTCCCTGCACCTGTACGTGAACTTCCTGGCGCCCTTCGAAAAGGGCTGGGCGCGTCTCGAGCCGGGCGAAGGGCTGCAGCCGAGCGAAACTTCCCAGGCGTTTCCGCCCGATCGTGGGCCCAGCGTAAACTACAAGCCGTTCCCCGATGTACAGATTCCGCCATTTCAGGCGCCTAACCCGGTGACCGGCCAACCTGTGAAAGGAGCGATGTGATGCGCACAGGCAAAAAGCTCCTGCAGTTCTGCTGCATCGCCGCAGTAGGGCTGACGCCGCTGACACTTGCGACGCCCACCATGGCCCAATCGGTGGAGGCCCGCCTTGCAGCCTATCGTGAACGTGTGGAGCGTTTGGAGGACCAGGCCGCGATCGAAAACCTCCAGGCGAGCTTCGGCTATTATTTCGACAAGGGCCTGTGGGATGAGGCAGCTTCGCTGTTCGCCGATAACGGCACCTACGAATATGAACAGCAAGGCGTCTATGTCGGCAAGGATCGTATCCAGCGTGCAATGTTGCTGCTGGGGCCGCAAGGGCTGGCACCGGGCTATCTCAACAATCACATGATGCTTCAAAACGTCATCATCGTCGACGATGACGGGCAAACGGCGACTGGCCGTTGGCAGGGGCCGATCCAGCTTGCTGAACCAGGTGCCAATGGCGAATGGGCAGTCGGCATCTACGAGAATGAATATGTGAAGGATGGCGGCGTCTGGAAGATTTCCAAGCTGCACTTCTATCTGACTGCCAAGACGGATTATGACCGGCCCTATACATCAGGCTCTCAGCCCATGCAGGGACAGAGCGCTTTGTTCCCGCCGGATCGTCCGCCAAGCGAAGTCTATCGCAGCTTCCCGGCGGCTTATATTCCGCCGTTCAGCTTCAAGCATCCTGTGACGGGTGAACCACTGACTGACCTGCCGATGGCAGGCGACGATGTCGTGGGGCGTGCGCCGATCGAATTCGAAGACGAAGCGGGCGAATGATGCTCCGCAGGATTGCTTCAGCTGCATCTCGTGCTGCGCTTGCAGCGCCATTGCTGCTTGTCGCCGCGCCCGCGGCCGCGCAGTCGGCAAGCGAGCGCCTAGATGAACTGGATGCGCGAATTTCCCGTCTGGAGGATATGAACCAGATCGAGCGGGTTCAGCGCACCTACGGGTATTTCGTCGACAAGGGACAATGGACGCCGCTTGCCGAGCTGTTCACCGAAGATGCGACGCTGGAAATCGGAGGGAAAGGCATCTTCCTGGGGCGGGACCGCGTGCTCGAATATATGCAGACTGCATTCGGCAAGGATGGCGCGGGTGAGGGGCGCCTGGCCAACCACATGCAGTTTCAGCCTATCCCCGACATTTCGCCGGACGGTGAGACGGGATGGATCCGTTCGCGAGCCTACGTGATGAGCGTCGGCTGGGGGCTGCCGCTCTACGAAAACGAATATGAGAAGGGCGAAGACGGCAAGTGGCGGATCAGCCGCCTGACCGGGCCTTTCACCATGTACACAAGCTGGGAAGGGTGGGGCAAATGGGCCATGAACAACACCTGGCCCGACAAGTTCGATCCGCCGCCGGATCTGCCGCCATCGGTCGTCTATCTGACCTATCCGGCCTATTACATCATCCCATTCCATTATCCGAACCCGGTGTCCGGTGAGGCCTTCATTCCCGATACGGGCGAAGTCGGAGCCTATCACCGGCCGCCCGGAAATCCCGAACAGGCCGCCTCGCTGAAAGTGGGGCGCACTGCCAACGGGACACAACCGATTGCCGAACCTCCAAGGGACTGAGTGATGGCCAGGAACAGAACTTTTGCCGGTTTGGCAGCTGCAGCGATGCTTGCGGTGACTGCAATGCCCGCGCAGGCGCAGACCGCCAGCGAGAAACTGGATGCGCTTAATATGCGGATCGAGCGGCTCGAAGGCATGAACCAGATCGAGCGCCTGCAGCGGACCTATGGCTATTTCGTCGACAAGGCGCAGTGGTCCCAGCTTGCGGAGCTTTTCACCGAAGATGCGACGCTGGAGATCGGCGGCAAGGGCCTGTTCGTCGGCAAGCACCGGGTGCTTGAATATATGCAGAAGTCCTTCGGCAAGGATGGCATACGCCCCGGCGTACTCATCAATCACATGCAGTTTCAGCCGATCCCGGATATCTCCGCAGATGGAAAAACGGGGTGGCTGCGCCAACGCGCCTATGTGATGGCCAATGGCGGATGGGGCTTGCCGCTCTACGAAAACGAATACCGCAAGGGTGACGATGGCAAGTGGCGGATCAGCCGTCTGACCGGGCCGTTCACCATGTATACCGACTGGGAAGGGTGGGGTGAGAACGCCACGAACAACACTTGGCCGGACAAGTTCGGACCACCGCCGGATCTACCGCCCACGGTCATCTATCTGACCTATCCGGGCTATTACATCATACCCTACCACTATCCGAACCCTGTAACGGGCAAGGCTTTCATACCTGATCAAGGCGAGGTGGGGGCCTATCACCGTCCACCAGGCACTGCAGAGCAGGAAGCCACTTTGAAGGCTGGGCGTACGGTGTACGGGACACAGCCGATCATGGAACCGCCAAGGGATTGATTGCCGGCTGTGGTTCCGCTTGGTGCGGCTGGCCCGGCTGGAACCTGCGATTAAGCGGATTCAATCGCCGGAATTAAAGCTGGCAAATTGCATGCGTGCGATATCGGGATTCGTTTGCCCTAAGAAAGGGGTGTGCAAATCCATGCCGGATGGCGATATGTTGCAGTGCACCCGAAGCCGGACAGGATTTGCCGCCAGACATGACTGAATTTTCGGTCGTCATTCCACTATACAACAAGGCCGAGCACATCGCCGAGACCTTGCGCAGTGCCCTGGCGCAGGAGCACAGGCCGGCGGAGATCATCGTTGTCGACGACGGTTCGACCGATGGCGGAACGGAAATCGCGGAATCCTATGACGATCCATTGGTGAAAGTCTTTCGGCGTTCGCCGCCGGGGCCGGGGGGCTATGCGGCCCGCAATCTGGGCGTCGAGAGGGCCAAAGGCGAATGGATCGCCTTTCTCGATGCAGACGATGTCTGGACACCCACGCATTTGACGGGGCTGACGCAAGCCATTCGCCGCGCAGGCGGACCGGAAACGGTTGGCGGTGCCTTTTCCCGTTTGAGTAAGTTCTCCGAAGAGGGAGAGGAAGCCTATGCGATCGCTGAAGATCTGATCGAGCCGGGCAAGCCATTGGATGCGAATCTCGTCATTCAGGCGTGGCTACGTACGCGGCATTGCCCCTTATGGACCGGCGCGGTGGCGTTCAGGCGGCAATTGCTGCTCGATGTAGGCGGCTTTCCGGCTGGAAAGGCCAGGCGCGGCGGTGACAAGGATCTTTGGCTCAGGGCAATGCTCCGTGAGCCCTTGGCATTCTCGCCGCAAATCAGCGCGAAGTTCCGCCAGGACGCCGTCAACAGAGTCACACACGGCACGGCCCATACGGACGTTCCCATTGTCGTGACGACGATTGCCGAGCATTTGCCTACCGGAGATGCGGAGCGTGATCGCTTGCTCCAATTGCTATCCAATCAGGAACTGGCACTTTACGCCCGCCACTCGGCAGGCCGGGGCACGCCTGTCGGCAAGGAGTTTTTCGGCTGGGTCCAGCCGGAGCAGAAGATGTTGACCGCTGCGCGGATTTTGCTTTTTATGTCGATTGCGCATGTAATGCAGCTGTGGCGGCCTAAACGGCGCCGCGCCTAGCGCTCATTGGCGGCAAATCCCTGATGTGCTTGCCAGGGTCCGAATGAAGCGCTCATGTTGCCTTAAGCTGAGTACGCTCAAGAAGGGCGCCTTAACTGTATCGGGAAATGGATCGTCGGCTGACTGGCCGCCTTTTTCGACTGGAGACGCCGTGATGACTAGAACAGCGCCAAAGACAAGCAATGGGCACCGCAGTGTGCGCCGCAGAACTGCATTCGCAGCCACATCGGCCGTATTCGCCGCGGGTTCGCTGCTCTTCGCAAGCGGAGTAAGCGGCAAGGCCATTACCTTGCAGGGACCGGTTCCCGAACGTGAGATCGGCCCTGTCAGCCAGAGCGGTTTCTACCGTCTCATCGAATCCGCCAAGAACGCCAAGATCGGCCATTTGCGGATTTACGACATCAAGGGCGTCGACGCGACGCGCAGCGGCATCCGGATTCGCGGGCAGGTCGATCGGGTCGAGATGCAGAATATCGATATCTCGCATTCGGCCGAGCCGAACAAACGGCCCCATTTGCCGATCGGGATTCATTTGCAGAACGGCAATGTCATTTCGATCGAGCGCGCCACGCTCAGCGGTTTCCAGATGGATGTTGGTTCGGATGAATATGCCAATGGAGACGGGATCGCCGCAGAACGTGGTGTCAACTCATTGATACTTCGCGACGTTTCAGTCCGTGATAACAGCGATGGAGGCTTCGACCTCAAGGCGAAGTCCACGCGAGGCGACAATCTTTTCGCCAGCGGCAATGGGCGTAATTACCGGATCTGGGATCGCACCAAATTCACAGCGGGGACCCTGGAAAGCGTTACGCCTTATGTGCGAGCGGGGAATTCGGGCAGCGCCCATTTCTGGGTCAAGGGCAATGACACTGGCCCTCCAAGCATCACCATCGATCATTTGGTGGTACGCTCTGACAACACTGCTCCCATTTTCTGGGTTCAGGATGGCGGCGCCAATATCCGGATCGGCCGCTGCACACTCGATGTGCCCAAAGGGACCACATTCGTGAGAGGTGGCTCTAAGAACATCAATGTCAAAGCCGGGCCGGGCTGTTCCACCTGAGCTGCTCAGGAACGCTGCGCCGATCCTCCCATGGCGAGACGGATAAGTTCACCGGAATAGGCCGCCCAGATTCTCAGCGCCAGAATTGAGACCGGCAGTTTGCGCCGCAGCTGCACGCCCGGTGCTGACCAGATCCCGCCCCATTTGCGCAGCAAGTCAACGGCCGCGCGGCGTTGAAGGCGGATAAACCCTGCTGGGCCGGCCTGCTTATGCCAATTGCCGCCGGCAACGCGCCTTCGCTTGCCAATCAGTTCATCGGCACTGGCTCTGGCTGGATGGCGCACATGCGCTTTCTCACAATAGATCACCGGATGGCCGGCCGCCGCGATTTCTTCTGCCAACGCCCAATCGCCGCCGGATTTGAGTTCTGCATCGAAAGGGCCGACTTCCCTCAGTACCGCAGCGGGACTGGCCCAATTGGCGGTCACGCACTGGTTGCGCGAAGCCAGCGTTTGCTGGCGAAAGGCGAACAGTGAATCGAAGATGGCCGCATCAGTCATGGGGCCATCGGTGAAGGTGCTGATCCGCCCTGCGATCACCCCGGCACGTGGTTCTTGCGCCAGGGCATCGACAATGCGTTCCAGCCATTCGGGATCGGGAATGCAATCGGCATCCGTGAATGCAACGATCTCGCCGCTGGCATGGCGAAGACCTAGGTTTCGAGCGGCATAGGAGCCGGGTGCTGTCTCGGTCAGCAATGTGCAGCCTGGAAAGGAGCGGACGATCAACACCGTGTCGTCGGTCGAACCGTTGTCGATCACCAGAACCTGCGTCAGCTCCGCCGGATAGGTTTGCGCCTCGATTGCTCGCAGGCATTTCCCAATCGTGGCTTGTCCATTCCAGACAGGTATGATCACCGAAACGCTCGGTTGTTCCGACATCTTGGCTCGCTAGAAGTTTGTCCGGGTTGCGAGTTCTATCAGGTTGGGATCGCAGGTCGAGCCCGATGCAACGGTTCGTCCCGCAATTGCGTCAGATCGGGATATAGTATGTTGCGCTGCAACCAAAGCATTGCGCACGTTGTTGTATAGGCGATATGCCCCGTGACGTAATGCAGAACTGCTATTTTATCTTGTCCTTGAAATCCTCTGGGTCGAGCATCGTTCAGCGCAAGCTTGCGGAGTTCCCCGGCATGCAGCCTTTGACGGCCACCATGCATAGCGAGAGCGAGACGCTGTTCTGGACCAAAGCCGCGTCCATGCTCGGCCTCCCGCAGAACCAAATGGAAAATAGCGAGGTTCCGATGTCCGCGCAGAGGGCCGAACAGTCGCTACGGTCCTTTCTGCGTCAAAACGGTCTGCCTGATGATATGCCGCTGAAGTCCGAAAGCGACTTCTTCGCCGCATTTTCCGCCCTGGTGAAGCGGTTGCCTGGCCATTTCGTGGAGAAGACGCCGCACCACCTCTACCAGCCCAGCTGCATTGCCCTGATGGAGCGCTATGCCAATCAGAGCCAATCTGCCGGAATTCACTGTCATTTCATCGGCCTTGTCCGAAATCCGATCGATACGCTGTACAGCAGCTGGCGGCGCTTCGGCGTGCGGCCGTCACGCGAAGCTAAGCACTGGCTTACGGCCTACCGCGAATTGCGCGCTCTGTCCGAACGCAGCGAGGATGTGCACATCATACGTTACGAGGATCTGGTTTCCGGCCGGGCGGATTTGTCCCATCTGACAAGCATCGAGCCTCGAGAAAACGAAGGAGAACGATTTGTCAGCAGTTCGGTGCAAAAATGGCGCAGCGATCCGAAGTTCAGTTATCAATTGTCGGATGAGTGCCGCGAACTTGCGCTGGACTATGGCTATGACGAAGAAGAGCTCAGCAACGACAATTGCCGTCCGTGGCCGATCACCAATGAGATTCGTGCGGGCGCATGGCAGTGCTTTTCACGGTTGCCGTTTGCCTGGCAGTCACGGGCCAAGCAAGTCGCTAAGCGGTTCCTGTAGTCGGTCTTTGCCGAGATGATCATCACTTCCCGAATGCGAACTGCAGACCGGCCAATTGTGCCCAGTGCCTTGCATTGCCGCTGTGCCAGCGCGCTCGCCCTTTGCTGCGACAGACAATTCCGCTGATGACATCGAGCAAGCCTATCCGGATCGCAGTGATTGGTCTGCGCGGCATCCCAGGTATCATGGGCGGTGTCGAAACGCATTGTGAGGAATTGCTTCCCCGCATCGCGGCAAAGGCGACCGACTTCGAAATCGAGATCTACGGCCGCGCGCCCTATATGGGCAGGGAAGAGAAGGAAGTGGGCGGGGTGCGTGTCGTGCCGTTGCCCTCGTCGACCGGAAAATCGACTGAAGCTTTCGTATCAACGTTGCTCGCCGTGCTCCACGCGCGGCGCAGGCGTGCCGATCTCGTCCATATCCACGCGATCGGGCCCGGCCTCCTCGTTCCATTGGCGCGGCTTCTGGGCATGCCGGTCATACTGACGCATCACGGCGCGGACTATAATCGTGCCAAGTGGAACGGATTTGCCAAACGCATGCTCAGGCTTGGCGAAAATATGGGCGTGCGTTTCGCAAAGCGCGTCATATGTGTGTCGCCATCCCTACGTGACAATCTGGCCCAGCGCCTCCCCAAGCGAGCGGATCGCCTGCAATTCGTCCCCAATGGCGCCGCCACGATCCCGCAGCCGGAGAGGCCTGACGCGGAGATATTGGATGAAATGGGGCTGGTGCAGGGCAACTTTCTCTTGGCCGTGGCGCGGCTGGTGCCCGAAAAGGGGCTGGACTACCTGATCGATGCCCACAAGAACGCCCCAAATGCACCGCCATTGGTCATAGCCGGGGCGGAGCAGCATCAGGATGGGCATGCCGACCTGCTCCGGCGCAAGGCGGATGATCGCGTCATCTTCGCCGGAGCATTGCCGCGTGACCGGCTGGGCGTTCTCTACCGCAATTGCGGTCTCTTCGTGATGCCATCGTACCATGAAGGACTGCCGATTGCTGCACTGGAGGCGATGGGCAGCAAGGCGCCCATCCTTCTCAGCGATATTCAGCCCAATCTTGATCTCGGGCTGCCTCCGGGCAACTACTTCCCGGTCGGAGACGCGGCGGCGCTGGCGGAGGCCATAAACGGTCCCCTGGATCGCTTCGATACCAGTGGAACGACCGCGAACGCTCAGTTCGACTGGGACGCGATTGCCGCGCGTACTGCAGAGATTTACCGGGAAGTCGCCGGCTGAGCTTCCGCAAGACGGGTGCGGCCGATGATGCGCGAATAGCCGCTTAGCTGTTCAATTGTTCGAATTCGGTGATCCGGTTGCGCTTGTATTCCACCGCGATGTTGGATTTGGCTGCTGCACTGACCGGGAAGCCGCCCGGAAGGTCTTTCGCGGATTTCCAGCCCATCACATGGCAATAATCGCGGTTCCCGCAAATGTCGTCCATCGCCTGCTTCTGTTCGCTACGGCTCATCTCCGCATTCAGCAGCACGATATAGACGCCGCCGTTGGGATGGGAGGACCGCAGCTCGTAAGGGGGCAAGGGCTTCATATTCAGGCCAGCCACCATGAAGTCGGAAGGTGATGCGACAAGTTGGTTGCTTGCATCCGTGTGCGCGTCATCGCCCACGACCAGGACTTCCTCGCCGTCCTGATGGGCCAGATCGGCAAAAGAGAATTCACCGATCGCCGGTTCGTTGCCACGATATCTTTGTGAAAAGCCGCGGCTCGTGCCCATGCCTCCCTTCCACTGGAAGAACAGGTGGGTCTGCACGGCGGCGACCTTGTCCAGGCTTGCGCTCCAATCCGGGTGGACCCAATCGGTATGGTAATGCGTTGCTAGGCCGACTTTCGAAAAGACAGCGCCCCGCAGGGCCTCTTCCGCCACCTTTTCAGCGGCATGGACGGCTTGCATGCTGTAGCGCCGCTGCAATGAACCATCACAGGTGAAAGTGAACTGGCAGCCCGTTACGCGCTCGATCCCCTGAGAGACAACGCCGCAAACCGTATTCGGGAATACCGGGTGGCGGACGCGGTTGAGAATGACTTGGGCAACGGCGCGCTGGCCTTCAACGTCATGACCGGCTTCATAGAGCTGCGCCATCGCAAGACATGCACGTGCCCGTTCCCAATCGCGGTCCGAACCGCGCCAGGAAAAGGCCTTGGCCTGGTGCAATTTTCCCGAAGCGAATGGGATGGAATTGTTCAGCGCGGTCGCAGTTTGCCGAGCGGCCTGATCACGATCTGAATCAGACGACAAGGCCGCGCCGTCCGGCCCCAAATTCGCCAGTTGGAGGGTCGCTGGAGGAACCGAAGCGTCTATCTTGCTCTCTTCGTCCCGCTGGAACGCTGCGCTGGCATCGCCAGGTGCCATTGCGAAAGCCAGCAGCGCAGAGCCAATCACTAGGATCAGCAAATAGGGCATGATGCTGATCACCGTCCACGCGGCCGAAGATGGCAAGTTCGCAAAGCGGAGGTTCTTGGGCTGACCGGTCATACTGCGATGCAGCATACGGGACGCACACCGATTCGAATAGTTAATTTCTCGTTGATCGCTTGTCCCGCACCTTGTTGGAGAGGCCTTGGCGGCCAGCGCATTCCGTGTCGTAAAGTGGCCAAATTTGGGCTGCGAAGGCGCTGTCATCGAAGACCGACAAATGCTTAGCGCGGCTTTCTCTATCCAGGCGAAGAAGAAAAAACGTGTGAAACAAGGGCTTCTGGCTACGTTTGACATATGATATGCAGTAAAAAAAGAATTCACGTTGTGCCGGAGAGGTTGTTCGGAGGGGTCGCAGTGAAAAGAGAAGTGTTCGATGTGGGAAAGGTGCAGCCGATCGATGCGGTCGGTTTCTGTCCAGCCATCTATGAGGGCGGTATGGAGTCTTTCGTACGGGTTGTTTCCAGAATAGCCGGTATCATCGCACTGCCAGTTGCGATTATCGGGTTGATCTGGGTCCTGAGCTGACCTCCATTTTCGCCATTCCGCATTAGAGCAACGGAAGCCATTGATTCGGGGTCGCTCCGGCTCCCGGCGCCTATCTGTCGTTGGAATTCGGCAGGCTGTGCTTTTTTTGCGAACTCCAAACCGTCCCTCGAACGCCCTCTTCGGGCGTATTTGCGCGGGCCTAAATCGTCTGCGCAGGCGATATTGAAGAGGGCTTTCTGAGCCTCCCGGCCGAATGCGGCTTTCTAAAATTATCTATTTAATTCAGTTAGTTAATTTCCTATGAGTAACGCGTCGGCCATTGTCTTTCGATGGCTTTGTCCGCTGTTGCCCGTTCAGATAGGCAGCCTCAGCTCAAGCGGACACTGCCGAAAACCGCTCCATTCCGGCACAGAACTAAGCCTTTCGGGCTATTGGACCATCAAGGGTCTTGAGATAATAAAAGATCGCATCCGTGCCGTATGCGATGACGTCTAACCGGCCCCAAGGCCTGCCTTATCGCGGGAAGCGTGAGCATGAACAAGCGGTTCCAAGCGAACAGAGCAACAATCGGTATCGATTCACCTTTCAACGTGACTGTTCAGTCCAAGACCGGACTGCGTCTGCGTATGTACGGTTACTTCCTGCTGATGGACGTCGCGTCCATTTTTGGCGGGTTTCTGGTGGCCAGCCTATTCATCAACTCGTCGAAGTCGTTCATCGAGGGGCTTAGCTCTGCCACGATCTTCGCTGTCATCTATCTCTTCGGTGCCTTCTCGGGGAACCTGTACAACAGGACCGCACTCGAAACACCGCGGAGAAACTTCTACAAGGCCGTAAATTATTTTCTGATCGCGACGCTATCGACCGGATTGATCCTGGTCGTTGCGCGGCCACCATCCTTTCTCTTCGACATTCGCCACATCCTGGGGGCCGGTTTCGCCGCGATCCCGTTTGCTCTCTTCAGGCATTTCTACGCGCAGTACATCACAAGTTTGCCGATCGGTGTCGTGCTCAACACCTTGCTGATTGTGGATGACGAAGACGTGGGCTTCCATGGGGCTGAGCATTACACCCACATGGACAAGATCGGCATTTCATTGCAGCTGGACAATCCCGGCATGCTGGAAGCGATTGGCGTGTTGATAGCAAATTTCGATCGCGTGGTTGTATCCTGTTCTCGCGAGCGCAGACCATCCTGGACGCTGTTGCTGCGTGCGGCGAATATCCAGGGCGAGTTCGTTGAGACGACACCGCATGCGGAAGAGGTGATCGGCGTTGCGGAATTTTGCGGCTGGCCGACGCGCGTTGTTTCCGAAGGGCCGCTCAATCTTGCTGACCGGGCCAAGAAACGAATGCTCGATCTTGCCTTGACCGTTCCGCTTCTGGTCATCCTGGCGCCGCTGCTGGCCATCACGGCGATTGCCATCAAGCTTGAATCCCGTGGGCCAGTGCTCTTCCGCCAAGACCGGCTCGGTAGAGGCAATCGCCTCTTCAAGATCCTGAAGTTTCGGAGCATGCGCGTTGAGGACAGCGACGAACGCGGTGACCGCTCGACCAGTCGCTATGATGAGCGGATTACCCGGGTAGGTCGCTTTATTCGCAAGACCAGCATCGATGAGCTGCCGCAATTGATCAACGTGCTCTTGGGCGACATGAGTCTGGTCGGGCCGCGTCCTCACGCTTTGGGTTCAACAGCGGAAGAGAAGCTGTTCTGGCAAATCGACAAGCGGTATTGGCTGCGTCACGCCTTGAAACCCGGAATTACCGGCCTTGCGCAGGTGCGCGGATTCAGAGGAGCGACCGAGAGCAAAACCGATCTTACGGACCGGTTGGCGGCCGACCTGGAATATCTCAATAACTGGAACATGGTTGCGGAAATCGGGATACTCTTCCGCACTGTGGCCGTGCTGTTCCACAGGAACGCTTACTAGTCGCCGGCTGCCCGAGCGTTGGGATTGGTTTGCCGGGCAAGCCGGTCAGAAATAGCGTTCGCCGATCCGCAATTGATCACCGGGATGGACGAGGATGTCGCTATCGATTGCAACGCGGATTTCCTTGTCGAAACCTTTTCGCCAGAGAAATGCGTATGTCTCGTTCGCCCGGTAGGAAAAACCGCCCGCGATCGCGACCGCCTGCAGCACCGTGACACTGTCCTTTATGGTGTAGCGGCCGGGATTTTCGACTTCGCCGACGATGGAAAAAGGTTCTGCGGTGCGTAGTTCGATAGTCACTTGCGGCTGAGCAAGATAACCATCGGAAAGCCGGTCGATCATCGACAGCCGCAACTGTTCGGGTGTCCGGTCTCGGGCGGGGATTCTACCAAGAAGAGGAAACGAAATGTCTCCCTGGTCATCCAACGCGTAAACGCCGTTGAGCTGTTCTTCGCCGAATACGGAAATATAGACTTCGTCGCCCGGCGCCAGCAGCTGCGCGGTCTGTACCCCCGGGAACTGTTCGTTGGTGTAGGCCGTTGGAATTGTGCACGAAGCACCCAGAAAAGCTACAGCGATCCCGGCCGCCCGAATGGAATTACGCACTGAGAAACACTCCTTTTCGCCCAGGCGGGATACGGTGCGACCATAACGAGATGAACACCGTTTCGTATCACAACAACTCAATTGCAAGAAGCCTATCCTGGCTTCCTGCCGAAGTGCGGCAAAATTGCTTCTCCTTTTTCATGGCCTGGCAAGATAGGGTGTTCGGCAATGCATAAAAGTCGAATACTGTTCGTTATCAATTCGCTTGCCGGAGGCGGAGCGGAGCGGGTTTTCAGCCGCATACTTCAGGAATCGGTGGGACGCAGTGAAGAATACGAAATCGCCGTCGCTTTGCTCGATCAAGATCCGCCCGCTTATGAGTTGCCGGAGCAATTCAGGCATTTCCAGTTGGACGCGCGGCATAGCCTGATCCGCAGCCTCGTTTCGCTGCGCAAGGTCATCGACGAGTTCGATCCGGATCTGGGCGTAGCTTTTCTTACGCGGGCAAATCTCGCGGCAACAGGGCTCATGCGGCTCAAGGGGCGTCCCTCCATCATCAGTGAGCGGGTCAACACGGCCGCGCATTTGTCGACCGGCCGCCTGGCAGGCGTGACGCGGGCAATGGTTAAGTTCGGTTACCCGATGGCGAACGAGATATTGGCGGTGTCGGAAGGGGTGCGGCAGGGATTGATCGAAGATTTCGCGATTTCGCCCGATAAGATCAGCGTTTTCTATAATCCTGTCGACACGCAGAGTATCGCCGAAAGTGCCAAGGCTGCAGCCGATTTCGATGTGCGCGCCAGCGATATTGTTGCGATGGGGCGCCTTGTCCCGAACAAGAACTTTGCGCTTGCCATTAGCGCATTTGCGCGGAGTGGCTGGCAAGGACGCTTGGTGATCCTGGGCGAGGGGCCGCTGCGCGAGGATTTGAATGCGCTGGCGGAAGAATTGGGCGTTGCGGACCGTGTCTGCCTGCCGGGCTTCGTTGCCAACCCATATGCGGTTCTTGCGCGCGCAGCTCTCTTTCTCTTGAGCTCCAATGCGGAAGGGTTTCCGAATGCGCTGGTCGAAGCGATGGCCCTGGGCTTGCCTTGCGTCGCGACCGATTGTCGCTCTGGCCCTGCGGAGATCCTTCGGGCGGCGCAGCCGGCATTTGGCGGGGTCGAGGAAGGGGTAGGGGGGCTGCTCGTCCCCTGTAATGACGTATCGGCAATGGCTGAAGCAATCGACGCTTTGAGCGATCCTCAGCGCGCTGCGCAATTCACGCAGTCGGGGCTCGAGCGGGTACAGGACTTTTCCGTTGCGCGCTGCGTTGAATCGCTTTGGCAGGCCGTAGAGCGTCAGCTACCGAGTGAACGATAGGCAGAGCGTTTGCTCAGCCGAATATCGATATCGCCGAGGCGATTATCGCAGCCCAACCGATCAACGAACTGCCGACGATGATTGCCACACGCAGCGCACCCGGCAACAGGTGTTCATTATGGCTGTCCTGCCCGGGGTATGACTGCAAAATCGCGCTCTCCAGGGCGAGTTGCTGTTGCCGTGCTGGTGAAAAACTATCAGTTGCAGGAAAAGACGCAACATCAACATTGCGAAGCGCCCGCGGTTGTGCACTGGCTATTCCAGTTGCGTTGCGATCTCGCGCAGTCGCGGCGTGGCCGGCATTCGCCGGTCGGCTAGCAGTCGCTGGCGCCATGGCCGCCTGAATATTCGACATTTCCGTTCCCCTGTGTCCGGAGACTTTTGATAGCGGGCCAAGGTTAAGAGAAGATTTTGTTTTGACTGAAATTCGGGGCAGCGGTAGATTTACTTCTGTCAGCGGACGAAGATTTCGCCGGCCATATTCAAAATCAATTGCTAGCGCACAACGGCGTCTGCCACAGCCTTGGGACGATCAATGATCGATGTGACCATCGAATTTTTCCGCCGGTTCTTCTTCCCGTTTCTGCTCGGTCTCAGCATAGCCGCCTGCTCCACGGGAGGTATCCCGCCACTGCCTGCCGAAACGGCAGCGCGGACGACGGATGCCTATCGCTTGGGGCTGGGCGACAAACTGCGGATCAATATCTATGATGAGCCGGATCTAAGCGGCGAATTCCAGGTTTCCGGAACCGGCGTAGTAAATATGCCGCTCATTGGTTCGGTGCCCGCGACTGGTCTCACAGCAAGCGAGCTTGAGCAGGCTCTCGTCGAAGCCTTCAGTCAGGGATACATCAAGAACCCACGGATCGCCGTGGAAGTGTTCGACTTCCGCCCATATTACGTGCTCGGCGAAGTCAACAAGCCCGGGCAGTATCCGGCCCAGGAAGCACTGACCATTCAAGCAGCAATCGCCACAGCAGGCGACTTTACCTATCGCGCGGACCGCAGTCGGATATTCCTTCGTCCAGCCGGTGAGAGCCAGGAATACGAAGTCCCGATTGAGCGTCCAATCCGTATCTTGCCAGGGGACACCATCAGAGTGGGCGAGCGGGCTTTCTAGCATTCTTTTGGGGGCAATTTAGGGGGCAATCCAATGGCGAAGCGAAGCAATTCCCGCACCATGAATCTGGCTGCGCTGGGTACGTGCCTGATCCTCGGCACTCTGCAGGCACAGCCTGCGGCGGCCCAGGCGGGTGAGGACGCGCTGACGATCGGCAATAATGCGGACGATCCGACGGCAGTCGACGATCCGATGGCAGTGGACGTGACACAACCGGATGCCGCTCCGGTGGAAGTGCCCGCCGAGCAGGCTGACACTCGTCCGCTTAAATTGCCGGAGCCGGAAAGTTACTCCGTCACCTCACCGGAAATCGCAACCACACGCAGTTTGCGTTCGCAAAGTGCGCGCGGTAAAACAGTATCCGGCCGGGCCCGGCATGAATATGACCCCGTCGGCATCCGGGCGGGCAGCTTCCTGGTCTATCCATCGGTTAGCGCGAGTACAAACGGCACGACAAATCTATATCGCCAGCCCACCGGCGATGCCGATGTGTTCTGGAGGGGCGAAGGCGCGATTGATGCCATTTCGCAGTGGTCCCGCCACGAACTGAATCTTACCGCATCCGCTGGCCATAGCATCTATGTGCAGCACTCCACCGAAGACGCGACCACCGCATTCGCGGGTGCCGGATGGCGCATCGACGTCAATCGCGATATTGCGCTGGAAGCGGGGGGATCATACGAACACGGTGTGTCCAGCCGCAACGCCGTGGACGAGGTGCAGGCGTTCTTGTTCCCCACCGAGTGGGACGAGATCAAGGCAGATGCCACACTCAGGCGCAGCACCGAACGCTGGGAAAGCAGTCTGTCCTTTGGCTTCCGCGACCGGCAGTTCAACAACAACACCTTGCTGGATGGCACGCGGGTCTCCTTCGATGACCGCGAGTTCCAAGTTTATCAGATTGGCGGCGAAGTTGCCTATGGCTTCAGCGGGGGCCGGCAGATCTTCGTCAGCGGTTCATGGAGCAAGCGAAATTTCGATGTTGTCTCGGTTCCCCGCCGCGACGTCAGGATTGCCGAAGTTCTGGCCGGCCTTGAGAGCGAGATCACGCCGCTGCTGCATGGTCGCTTCGGCGCAGGCTATGTGAACAGCAATTTCAAGGACCCAAGCGTAGGCACCCGTGAGAGCTTGGCGCTCGATGTCGATCTGGACTACCTTCTGAGCGAATTGACGACGCTTTCGCTTCAGGCACGCCGTACGCTGGGAGGTGTCGCCGACGTCAACTCGGTAGGGTTCACACAGACATATGTCCGCGCCGGCGCCGACCACGAGTTCCTGCGCAATCTGATTTTCTCGCTCTACTCGACCTATACCAAGGCGGACTATTTCGGTGCCAATAACGGCGATATCGATCTCTATGGTGCGGACTTCTCCGCCCGCTGGCTCGTCAATCAGAAGATGGAATTCGATCTGCTGGTGGAATATAACAAGCGCGACGAGGCAGTCATTCAGCCGAACAATGACATCGACGCGCTGTTCGGCTCCGTAGGCTTCACATATAACTTCTGAATGAAGCCGGTCGCCGGCTGCGCTATGGCGCCGCAGCGGGTCTGCACCCGCTGCGGCGCCATAGCGCAAGCCATGCATCAATCTACGGAGTCATACCGCTCGTAATAGAGATACTCACTGCCGGATTCTGAACGATCGCGTATGTCGACAAGCGACAGGATGCATCCATCGACATTGGCATCTACGCTATTCAGCGCGTCGAGCGCCAATTCCACGGCCGATGTCGGGGTTTTACGCCACCGCACGATCAGGAGCACGGAATCCGCCATGGCTGAAATCGCTCGTGACTCGGCAACGGGAATGACTGGTGCTGTATCCAGGATGATGAGATCGTAGAGGCTCTTCAGATGGTTCAGCAGCTTTTCCATGGCTGGCGAGCCAGCCAATGAATAGTTCAAGCTGCCGCCACCGCGCTGCGGCAGCACATGCGCACCCGATGCCGGATCCATCACGATGGCATTTTCCACCGATGCTTCGCCGTTCAGCACATCGCGCAGCCCGTATTCGATATTTTCGAGCAGCGCCCGGCTGACCGCGCGGCGCCTTACGTCACAGTCGATGATCAACGTGCGCAGACCCATGTTGGCTGCAGTGCGCGCCAGGCAGATAGAGCTGGTCGTCTTGCCTTCCGATGCCAGCGAAGACGTCAGCGCAACGGTTTTCGGCGCATTGGGAGCCATGCCTATCCCTAGGGCCGTGATGATCGATCGGAAGGACTCCCCAAAGACGGATTCCGGATCCTCCAATAGATAATTTGCTAGCTCCAGGGGCGCTTCGGTCGCCACTTGAGTCTCCGACATCGTAGCGACATCCGGGATGGCTGCGATCACACGCACGTCCAGGGCGTCTTCCACTGCACGGCGTGAACGAAAGCCTTTTTCGTTGGCTTCGAAACCTATCGCGGTGAGTGTGCCGGCCAACAGTGCCGCAAGCAGCCCGCCAAGGCCAAAGGCCGGAAGGCTCGGGAAAGACGGAACGATCGGCAGGGATGCTTCGGCAATCACATAGGCATTGCTGCGTTCAGTACCCTGTGCGGCACTTGCGAGCCGGTAGCGATCGAGAAAAGCCTGATAGAGCTGCCGCGTGCTTTCCGCTTCCCGTTCCAGTTCGGCGAGCCTGACAGAAGCATTGTTGCCTGCCATCAATTCGCCTTCGGCGCGGTTCAGCGAACCTCTGATCGATTGCACGCGATTTTGTGCAGCCCTCGCTTCGGCGACGACGGCAGCCTGGATATTGGCGCGTTCCGAATTCAGGTTGGCTTGCTCGGCTGCAAGGCTGCGGTTGATCGCGTCGAGCTGGTTTTCGATGTTGATGATCGTGGGGTGCTTTTCTCCATAGCGGGCCATCAGGCTTTGCTGCTGGGCCAAGAGACGGGCACGCTGTTCGCGCAGCTGGTTTACAACGGGGCTGGTAACGACATTCGAAATGGCGCCTTGGCGCGCGGCTTCCGCACGCGCCTGAGCGGCTGCGGCTTCGGCTTGGGCATTGGCCAACTGCGTACCGAGTACCGACAGCTCTTGCTGCGCGGCCGTGCTGTCGCCCTTAATGTCAACGAGGTTGGTGGAGGCCCGATAGCGAGCGACCTCAGTCTCAGCGGCCAGCAATTCCTCTTTAAGATTCTTGATCCGATCGGCCAGGAAATCGATCTCTTCCGTACGCTGTTCGCCCTTGTCGCTCTGCTGGCCACCAATATAAGCCGCGACAATGGCCTGAGTGATCTTATGAGCCATCTCGGGATCGTTGTCGGTATATTCCAGCGTGATTGCGTAGGACTCGCCCTCACGAGTGACTTCTGAATTTGCGCTCAGAGTGTTGGCGGCACGCTCAATCGATGGCTCATCGTCTTCGTCACCGCCATCCTCGGGCAATCCGTAGCCTGGCTTGTTCGCCAGCCCTAGTTCCTCTGCGGCCCGGCGCATCACTTCGGGAGATTCTAGAATATGGACTTCCGTGTCCACCGATGGCGAATCGGTCGTCAATTCCCTCCCGCCGCTATTGGTATCGACCAAGTCGGTATTCTGACGTTCGACTGCAATTCGCGCTACAGACGTGAATTGCTTCTCCTGAAAGAGATAGAGAATCGCGGTCAGCGCGAGCACGATCGCGACTGCAATCAGAATCGGCCGCTTGTGGCGGACGAAGATGACTACAATTTCGCGCGCATCGAACAGCTTTGGCTGGCTTGATTCAGAAGCGGTATTCTGGCCGGTCATATGAATTCCCTTTCGGTCCCTTCACGTGCCAACCCTCTCTTATCGTATTCTATTATCGGCAATTTATGCATGTCAGGAAATTTGTCCATTCGTATCGCAGAGCTGCGCATGTTTTGTGTGTCGAAACAAGACATTTGTTGTTCAATCGATCAAGTCGCACGCACGGAGTGGCGTTGCCGCCTATGCGTTTGCTTCGACTGGGTGACTTGTGAAAGACGGTAGCTGCTGAACCCGCACAAAATGCCATAAAACAGCAATCCTTCTACGATCCAGAAGGGCATGGTCGACATCGACAATATGAAGAACGAGAGATGGCCCGCAATTGCGATGTTGTGCCGTGAGCGCAAGGCCAGCCGAAACTGCCAGCCCCAAAGAACTATCAGGGCTACCAGCCCGACTATGCCATACTCATAGAGCGTCGAGATCGCCGTGTTGTGGGCATATAGTTCAAATTCCTCGCTCCAGCTTTCGGGACCGTAGCCAACCAGATGCTGGATCGGAGAGCCCCTGCTGTAGGAATCGATGTACCTGCTCCAGATATATGCTCGGCCGGAAAAGACCGATCTTTGTTCGGCTGTGAAACTCCTGGGATCGCGGATCAGTTCCGTGTCGGGATCCAGTGCGGTCGCAATGTCGGAAAAGCGTTCCTGGTTCGGCAGGATGAAGGCAGCCGCCATGCCCGCAATCAGCATCGGCATGAGTATTGAGAGCGACCAGCGCTGATTGGGGCGGAAGCTTTGCAGCAACCACACGAAGACCGCCATCCCGATCAGCGGTGCCATTGCGATAATGGTCGTGCGATAGTTTGCGAGCACAAGGGCGGCAAAGCCAATCGCCAGGCTGATTAGCCTGACAGACAATCGCATGTCTCGGATCAGGCAGAGCACAAGCAGGCCGCATGCCAGCGCGATTGAGAATCCGGCCTCGTGACTGAAACCGCCGATGAAGCTCTGCGAACCGTCATTTTCGCCCATTTTGCTGATATTCAACACCAGGGACATCAGCTGATAGACAAACGGAATGCTCATCGGCAGCAGCAGCATCTTGAGCGTTCGATTGGCCCCCACGTCCTTGCAGGCATCGACGAAGGCCAACATTACGATCGCGAGATAGCCGAACTTGGCGAGTACCTCGATTGCATCCATCGGCACGCGGTTGATGGCCGCGCTGAGCACAATGACAACGGCATATATTATGATCGGCATCAAAGCCGGATCGACCAGCCGCTCTCGTCGAATTAGCAACAGCCCCACACCGATCACCGCGATTGTGGCCAGCGCGCTATAGGACACGCCGAATGGCGATGCAGCGAACGTGAAAGTGTGGAACTCCGCGACCACAAATCGGATCGTGACTGCGAAAATAAGGAATCGCAGGGCCCCGCTTCTGACGGTCCGGCATTGCAGGAACGCGAGAAAGAGATAGGCAAGTGCAATCGGTGCCGATACCGCGATGGGAAGCGGTGGGCTGAGTATGCTATCCATCTCTCATTGCCCCTTCAGCAGACTTGCCGGCTCCAATGCCAAGCTGCAGCGCGCTCGCCTGACCACGGCGCAAAAGCGGCATTGCCGCAAAACCGGCAGATTGGCCAAAGCAATACATTTCGCTTTCCAGCCACCTTTCGCTCACGGATTGTTTCTCAATGAATTGCCGAGGCCATTTGTGGACGCAGCTAATGCAGTGGGCTGCTGCGGACTATTGTCGTCCATGCCTGCATCGCTGAACGCCTCTGCCTCGGACAAGGAGATGTCCAATTCGACATCGCCGAGGCGGGTCAGGTCACAAATCTGCGCTGACTGAGTTAGCGGATCTGCGGCGCATTGCTGCATCATCTTGGCTTGGAAATTGAAGGTTCGCGCGAATTGCTGTTCCAGTAAAGACTTCTGCGTGTGGACGTTATTTGGTCCGAGCGCCTGATCGGCGAGGGCACATTCCGCGAATGAGAAATTATACCCTGCAGGAATGTAAGGCTCAAAAAAATAGGTGTCATTGCGTGCGGACTTGTATTCATTGCCTGTGATGTAGTGCAAAGCCCGTTCGAGCGTGTCAGATGCCCAGAACGAGCTATTAGGGCAGTTCCGGCGCAAGATCGCCAAACCGTATAGATTGAATGCGTGGTACGCGATTTCCTTCAGGCGAAGTTTGGCCTGCGCTTCCCGGCCCATGCGCCATTCGCGCAGCTGGCGGCGCAATGTGGCGGACAAGCCGCTGCGCGCGGCCGCGTGCCTGATACGCCCATTGGGACGCAGTATCATCGTATGGCGAAGAGAATCGACAAAGGTCTCAACGTTCTTGGGCATGGCCAAGCCCTGGACGGAGTAAACGATCGATACCGCCGCGACGAAACGGATCTGATGATTGATCGTCCAGTCGATCCCAGGCAGGCTTCCGTCGACTTCCCGGATCGTAAAGAGATTGAGCTTTTCGTCGTAGGGGCACATTTGTGCCAGCTGCATCGCGAGCTCCAAGGCGTCGGGCCGCGATAACCTTTTACCGGCTTCAGCAAGTGCCTCCATATTGAATGCAGGCCCGATCAGCCCATTGCACTTGTCTTTCCCAGCTTTTCCTCGCTGCTCGAAAGTGTGCTCCTGCCGGTGTTCGCCTGAGGTGATGAGATAGTCCAGCGCGCGGTTGGCAGCCGCTGCAAAGCGCGGATCGCCTGTCTTCTCGAACGCGAAGCTCCAGGTGACGAGCCAATGGCTAGTGTTTCGCGCCGGTGTTTCCGGATCATGATAAGGTCCGTTATGCCCAGCGGGCGTGCTCCCGTTCGCACGCTGAATATCCAGGCCGGCCTCTGCTGACTCGATTAGCAAGGAGTGGAGGCCCGTCACAGCGCACCTTTCGTGGGTTGTTTGGTCCGGGTGTCAAATGCAGGCCAGGCATGGCTGCGAAATTTCCGGACAAGCAGTAATGTGCCTGCATAGGCAACCAGGCCCAAGGCGATCGCTGCGATAGCTCGCGCTACCAAATCGATCGGGACAAATTCCATCACGAGAATCCAGACAGCCACGATCGCGACTTGAACCAGCAGCGATCCGGCGAGCGACATTGCAACCAGGGGAAGGGTCGATCCAATTTCGCGGTCCAGCACGAGCTGCCGGATGATCGTTCCAAACAGCTTGTTCAGTGCGATCGCCCAGGCAGCCCCGGCGACGCCTGCCCACAGCACGCCGAAGATCAGCATCGGCAGAAGAAGCACGACCGACGTGATGATGAACAGGGTGAGGTCCAGGCCCGGGCGGCCGATTGCCTTGTAGAGCGTTGAAGTCGTTCCGCCTGCGGCGTGCGCCATCACTGCGAGCGCCAGGGCTTGAAGCGGTACGCCCATATCGGTCCATGCATCGCCCAGGAAGAACGGCAGAAGCCCCGGACCGGCCAGAATGATGGAGATCATCAGCGGGAAGATCGCCAGCGTATTCCACGATATGGTTTTGACGTAATTCTCACGGATCGCGTCGAAGTCGTTTTGAATCGAGGAATAGTGCGTGAACATCACCCGGTTGAGAACCGTCATCAGCTGCATGCGGACAGTGTCGGTCAGGTAGAAGGCAAGCGAATAGAGGCCGACCTGGGATTGGCTGAGCATGCGCCCCAAAGTGAAGACGTCGAAATTCTTTGCGGTCGAAACCATGATGTCGTTCAGGAAAACGAGCCCGCTAAAGCCGAAAATCTCCGAGAAAGTTCCGCGATCCAGGTTCAGCCTCGGCTTCCAGTCACCG
The DNA here is from genome assembly GCA_030430365.1 of Alphaproteobacteria bacterium. Lineage (GTDB taxonomy): Bacteria > Pseudomonadota > Alphaproteobacteria > Sphingomonadales > Sphingomonadaceae > Andeanibacterium. Next base: position 63,146 of record JAUIFP010000002.1, read on the forward strand.
GAAACATAAAGAGCAATGGCCAAGACCAACTGAGCGGTGACAATTTGCACCACGAAGACCCACACATCGGTCGAAATCAGCAGATAGGCGATTGCCGCGAGGATGCTAACGGCCGAAGAGATGATGCGGGCGGTGGTCGCGGCGCGGTAACGTCGCTGACGAAACAGAATGGCCCGGCCAATACTCGCCACAGGAGTGAAAAGCAGTGTTACGCCGATAACGGCAGTGACTTCTCCCACCGTGACGCTGTCATAGAACCAGGCCGCCAATGGCGCGACGGCGAGCAGATTGACTAGAAACAGGGTGACCGAAACGATCACGGACGCCGAAAAGGCGGTGTTCACAACATCGACCGAGAATTTCTCTTCCGGTCGTTGAATGACGGCTGCCGCAAGGCCGAAATCGGTCATGACCTTGACGATCGTGTAAGTCGTCAGGGCCATTGCGATCATGCCGAAATCGGACGGTGCCAAAATCCGGGCCAACACGAGGCGAAAAAGGAATGTGACGCCGCCATTGATGAAGACGTCGAGCCCGGTCCACAAGACATCCCGCTTCAGGGAGACTTTGCTTGGCGCAGCCAGCGACCCCTCGGCCGTGGCCGGTGTCTGTTTTGCGGACATGCGTGAGGCCATTCACCCGAGCCTTGAAATTGCGTCGCGGCGCATCAGGAAGTTATGCTGCACTGCATTATAGGTGGCCCGCAACTCACCGCAAGTGGCTCGCTGACCAAGCCCCAAACTCAGACACTATTACGAATAACGTCCGGCCTGAGGTGGGTAACATATTGTAAAATAATATAAATATAGAGACCTTGATTATGGAGTTCGTTGGATGAACTGCGATCTTCTAGGTTTCGCAAGCGCTTAATGAGCGTGAAAGGCTCTGGGCAAATATGGCCACTGCAATTTGCCGAAATCGAACGAATCGATTCGCCAAGGATCGAATAAGTTGGCGTTGGATCGCTGGTCTCGACCGCTCATAATGGCCCAGTCTCGCTAGAGCGCTGGCACTTCGACGGCAGGCAATCAGTATGGCTATTCCGATTTTTCACATCGGCTGCCGCGCAAAGTGCTCGCGAATAATACACCCAATAGAACGCGGCGTACTTCTTTGGTCTCGCAGGCTAGCGAAATAAAATATCCATTATTCCGAGCACTTAAACATGTCGATCAGTCGGCTATTGGGTGGAAAGGAAGGCGATTGTTGTTCGCGCCGTTGTGGTTTGGTCGGCATGGGGCGGCCGGCGAGGTGCGACAACTTGTTCGCGTTCGACTGCCCCGCTTAAGGACGATCGAAAAACAAGATGGTGAATCCAGCCTTCACCTCGAGAAAAATATGTTAACAGCGGTTTCATTCACGCAAGAGTCGTTTGTAGATCGAAGGGGGCTCGAATGGGCGGCGTTTATGCTGTGGTGCTGACCTACAACCGCAGCGAACTACTTGAGCAATGCCTCAATGCCATTGCCAAACAGACAGTTCCGATCGACACCGTGCTTGTCATCGACAACGGCAGCACGGATGGCACAACCGAAATGCTCAGGGAGGAATATCCCTGGGTCGAGGTCTGCCAAGCTGCCGAGAACAGTGGCGCGGCCGGCGGTTTCAATCTGGCGATGCGTGTCGCTGTCGCTGCCGGTGCCGATTTTGCGTGGGTCATGGATGACGACGTGATCCCGGAAGTCGACGCGCTGGAGCGGCTTCAGGAATCTTTTGAGTTCGTGGAAGAAGCATCGGACGCTCCGCCCTTCGTCGTATCGACTGCCCGGGCGCCGAACGGCGAGTTCACAAATGTCCCCGATATCGATCAGTCGCGGAATTCACTGAAGTATCCGAACTGGCCGCTCTATCTCGAAAAGGGCCTGATCCCTGTTCGCCGCGCGACTTTCGTCTCCATTCTTCTGCCGCGCAGCACGTTTCTCAGTTACGGCTATCCTCTCAGCTCCATGTTCATCTGGGGAGAAGATAGCGAATTCACGATGCGGGTAACCAAGAAGGCACCGGGTTTCATGTGCGGTGCGAGCCGGGTCGTTCATCTCAGAGCGCTTGCCGGCCGGCTCGACATCCGCTCGGAAACGAAAGCCTCGCGGCTCAAATGGCACCGCTATTTCGTGCGCAACGGCCTCTATACGAGAAAGCGGCATGCATCGAAGGCCGTCGCGATGAAATATGCCGGCACCAAACTTCGAGAAGCGCTTCACCTCTTTGTTGAAGGGCGCTTCGTTAAATCCAGCCTGATTGTACAGGGCGTGTTTCAGGGCTTGTTTTTCAACCCGAACGAAAGCCGTTTCATCGAAGCTATTGATGACAGTGGCATCAGTTTCATGACCGACAGTTTGCATTCGCGGCTGACCGCCAAGACTTTCGAAAAGGCGTTATCACAAAAGCAACATGATCAAGATAGGTCGGACACTGTCGTAAGATTGAGAGCGGGCAACGACTAATGCGCATCCTGATTGCTGGTAATATGGGCTATGTCGGGCCTGCAGTTGTTCGGCAGCTTCGAGGGAAATGGCCGCAGGCCGAGATCATTGGCTTGGACTCCGGTTATTTCGCACACTGTCTGACGGCTGCCGAGCGACTGCCGGAGAGCGAACTGGACGCGCAGATGTTTGGCGACGTTCGCGATGGACCGCCAATGTCGCTTGAGGGTTTCGACGCCGTTGTCCAGTTGGCGGCAGTTTCGAATGATCCAATGGGCGATGCCTACAGCGCGGCGACAAAAGCCATCAATCAAGATTCTTCGCTCGCACTAGCGCGGCTGGCTGCTGCTGCGGGCGTCCGCAATTTTGTCTTCGCTTCCAGCTGCAGCGTTTACGGTGTGGCCGATGGCCCCGCGCGGACAGAGCAGGATCCGCTCAACCCGATCACTGCCTATGCCAGATCAAAGATCGGCACCGAGGAAGGTCTGGCAGAGTTTGACGGCGACATGACGATCACTTGCCTGCGCTTCGCCACTGCTTGCGGCATGTCCGACCGTTTGCGTTTGGATCTAGTACTCAACGACTTTGTCGCCTGTGCGCTCTCTACCGGCCGCATTACGGTGCTGAGCGACGGGAGCCCTTGGCGGCCGCTGATCGACACGGCCGATATGGCACGTGCGATCGAATGGGCCGTGGTACGCCCCGCATCGGCAGGGGGGCGCTATCTGGCGGTCAATGTCGGGCGCGACGAAGCCAACTATCAGGTCTCTCAGCTTGCCAATACAGTGGCTGAAGCACTGCCGGGAACGGAAGTCTCGATCAATCACGATGCGCCGGCAGACAGCCGCTCTTACCGGGTTGATTTCGGTCTCTACAAACGCCTTGCGCCCGATCATCAGCCGCAAGTGACATTGCGCCAGTCGATCGACGAACTGATCGCGGGTTTGCAGGCAATGGAATTTGCGGACGCCGATTTCCGCACCTCGCAGATGATGCGTTTGAAGGTGCTCGAGCGGCATCGCCAGTCTGGCCGGTTGAATGATGAATTGCGCTGGCAAGGGACGGCGGGCAGCCGGGCAGCAGCATGAAAGTTGCAATTCTTGCCGGCGGCTTCGGCACCCGGCTGAGCGAGGAAACGGCAGTCAAGCCGAAGCCGATGGTCGAAATCGGCGGGCGCCCGATCCTGTGGCATATCATGAAGATCTACGGGCATTACGGCTTCCGTGATTTCGTGATCCTGGGCGGATACAAGGTCGAATATATTCGCGACTATTTTCTCAGCTACCAGGCCAACAACTGCGACTTCACCATCGATCTGGCGAACGGTTCGATCGAATGGGAAAACACGGTTGCGGAAAACTGGCGGGTAACTGTCCTCAATACCGGTGGAGAATCGATGACCGGCGGCCGTATCCGCCGTGCACGCGATTATCTTTCGGATGGGACATTCTGCCTTACTTACGGTGATGGCCTGTCTGACGTGAAGATCCCCGATGTGGTGGAATCGCACCGCAAATCGGGCGCGCTGTGCACCATGACTGCCATCGTCCAGCCGGGGCGCTACGGGGCATTGCGGCTCAGCGAAGATGGGCACCACGTTCTCGGTTTTAGGGAAAAGGGCGCCACCGATGGCGGCCTGATCAATGGCGGCTTCTTCGTTTGCGAACCGGAGATGCTCGATCTGATCGACGGAGACGATACCGTGTTCGAAGCCGAACCGATTGAACGGATGGTGAGCATGGGCAAGCTTGGCAGCTATCCGCATCTCGGTTTTTGGCAGAGCATGGACTCGCTGCGCGACCGCAACATCCTTGAGGAACATTGGGCCGGTTCGCCCCCTTGGAAAGTCTGGGACTGATACTGTGATTATTGTCGATACTGCGCTGGCAAAGCGCGAAGCAGAAGGCCGTCCGATCGGCGTGGCCGTGGTTGGGGCAGGGTTTCAGGGCGCTGCAATTGTTCGGCAGATTTCCAAGTCTGTCGCCGGCATGCGCGTTGTCGGCGTTGCCAACCGTCATCTGCAGAAGGCGCAAGATGCACTGAATGAGGCCGGTTGCGACTTTGCTGTTGTCGAAGGCGCGCGGCCTATTGCGGACACTATCGCATCCGGGAAGGCCGCCGCCACCGAAGATGTGCTGGCATTGGTTCAGGCCGAAGGCGTTGACGCTGTGATCGAGGTTACAGGCTCGATCGAATATGGTGCCAGGGCCGTTCTTGCCGCCATCGAGGCGGGCAAGCACGTGGTGCACATGAATGCCGAACTTGACGGCACGGTCGGCCCGATTTTGAAGGACTACGCGGATCGCGCGGGTGTCCTTTACACCTTCTCCGATGGTGACCAGCCCGGCGTGCAGATGAATCTCATCCGCTTTGTGCGCGGATTGGGCGTCACCCCTCGGTTGGCCGGCAACATAAAGGGGTTGCACGATCCCTATCGCAATCCTGAAACCCAGCGCGCATTTGCGGAACGTTGGGGGCAGAAGCCCGCCATGGTGGCCAGCTTCGCTGACGGTACGAAGATTTCCTTCGAACAGGCAATTGTGGCCAATGGCTGCGATTTCCGTGTTGCCAGGCGCGGCATGCTCGGCCCAGATTTCTCCGGTGGGGATCCCACTGCTCCGCTTGTCCCGCTTGAAGATACGGTCGAGGCCTTCCAGGACGCACTCGATTCCAGTGGCCCCGGGCTGGTGGACTACGTTGTCGGCGCTCGTCCGGGGCCGGGCGTGTTCGTACTCGGCACTCATGACGACCCGCGCCAACAGCATTTCCTGGAGCTCTACAAGCTCGGCAAGGGGCCTTACTACTGCTTCTACACGCCCTATCATCTCTGTCATTTCGAAGTACCGAACTCGGTTGCTCGGGCAGTGCTCTTCGCGGATCCGGTGCTTACGCCTGAAGCAGGGCCGAAAGTGGGTGTCGCGGCCGTGGCCAAGAAAGACCTGGCGCCTGGCGATGAGATTACCGAATTCGGTGGTTTCGAGGCCTATGGTGTGGCCGAAAACCAGGATGTGATCGATCGGGATGACCTGTTGCCCATGGGGATTGCTGTCGGTGCGCGTCTCTGCCGGCCCGTGGCCAAGGATGCTGCGCTGACCTTCGCCGATGTCGAGTTGCCGGAAGACCGTCTTGTCGATCGGCTCTATTCCGAGCAGCGACAGAAATGGGGTCAGTCGACCGATACGCATGAGGTGGTGGCATGATCTTTCACAAGACCGATCTGGAAGATGCCAGACTGATTGAGTTGGAAGAGCGCGGCGATGCCCGCGGAATGTTTGCGCGTACCTTTTGCGTCGACGAATTCGCCGCTGAGGGGCTCTGCACGCAGTTCGTTCAGCAGAATATGTCGATTTCGGCGGAGAAGGGCACGGTGCGGGGCATGCATCTGCAGGATGCGCCCCATGGTGAAGTGAAACTGATCAGGTGCATTCGCGGCGGTATCCTCGATGTTATTGTCGACCTGCGGAAGGATTCACCGACCTTTCTGAAATATGCCGGCTTTGAATTGACGGCTTCCAATCGTCGCCAGCTCTACGTTCCGGCAGGGTTCGCGCACGGTTTCCAGACACTGACTGACGACGTAGAAGTCAGTTACCTTGTGTCTTCCGCCTATGCGCCGAATGCGGAGATGGGCCTGCGGCATGATGATCCCAAGCTAGCCATCGAGTGGCCGCTTCCAGTTTCCGAAATTTCGGAAAAGGACGCCAACTGGCCATTGCTGGAAGACCTTGAGAACGATCCACGCTTCCAGATGCGCGGCTGAATTTTGTCGTTGGAGCGCTGATTGCAAGCAAGGCCGGCTGTCGCAGACAAAAGCCAGGTAGGGAATACGAGCCTAGTGGAGTGGACCAATTGACAGAGGCAGTTGGCCGACAAGACTTTAAGCATCCCAATATGTCAGGGCAGACCATTTCGAAGCGCCAGACTAGCACAGGCCGCTACCGCCCGGATATTGACGGTCTCCGTGCATTGGCCGTTTCGGCAGTGGTCTTTTACCACGCCGATCCAGATTGGTTACCTGCAGGCTATATTGGCGTCGACGTATTTTTTGTGCTCTCGGGCTATTTGATTGGTGGAATAGTTTATTCTGCTGCGCTCAAGGGAAATTTCAGTTTCCTGAATTTCTATGCACGCCGTGCCCGGCGCATATTACCGGCGCTCATTGCCTTGTTGGCTTTCGTTTCCTGCGTAGGCCTGCTGTTTTTCAACAGCCGCGAAATGATGGAATTCGCGACCCAATCGCTTGCTGCACTGGGTGGGTTCTCGAATTTTTATTTCTGGAAACACACCGATTATTTCGCGACACATTCCGCTTACGAGCCTTTGTTGATGACTTGGTCGCTCGGAGTGGAAGAGCAATTCTACTTCGTCTTTCCAATTTTCATCCTCTTGCTCGCACGCCTGAAAGAATGGTGGCGCTTGGTAGCAATATTTGCTGCAGCGTTCGTGTCGCTCGGCCTCTCGCTCTATTTGACAACTGAGTACCCAATTTCGGCATTCTACATGCTCCCCGCTCGCGCCTGGGAGTTGGCCGCTGGTGTATTGTTGGCAGTCATCCATCACGATAAGCCGAGGACCAAAGAGACTGCAGGACTGTATACGGATGTAGCGGCATATAGTGCGCTTGCTGCTCTTCTGGCTTCGATCCTGATCTTTGACGATGAGACGCCGTTCCCCGGCTGGGCGGCACTGATACCGGTCGTTGCCACGGTCGTCCTGATCCAAACGCGGCATTCCGCCGTCAACAGACATCTGCTGGGAACTTCTGCCTTCGTCTTTGTAGGGCTGATTTCATATTCCTGGTATCTTTGGCACTGGCCCTTGATGGCACTCGTTCGGCGTGCATCTGATGTGCCGCCCAGCGGTTTGCAGATGCTATGGGTTGTACTGTGCAGTTTCGTGTTGGCCGTTCTTTCCTGGCGCTTCATCGAAAGGCCGTTTCGTCACTCGAAAGCAGGCGATGCGAAGACTTTGCTGCATTACGGAGCAGTAGTGACCATTGCTGCCATTCCGTTGGTGACATTCAGGTTAGGGGACGGGCTTCCATCCCGCTTGGACGCCAGCGTTGAACAGGCGTTGCAGCAGGGTCGCGGAACGTGCCGCACTTCGTATGGCAGCGCGGCCTTACCTGACGATCCTAGGTGTATGCCTGAAGGGGCAACCATAGCCTTGATTGGCGATAGCCACGCCTCTGCGCTTGGCCCCGGACTCGTCGAAGCGGCGGATGAACGGGGAATGCGCGTTCGACAGGTGACAAAATCTGCTTGTGCGCCGTTAATCGGATTCTCCTTCAGCGATACCCTGCGTCCAAGGCATGCTTCGCAATGTGCCGCGTTCCTGGACAAGGCATTTCAATCCGTGCTGGAGGATCGCGAAATAGATACCATCGTGATCGCGGCGAGATGGCCCGAATTGGATGATAAACGATACGTCCGCATAGTAGACGATGGTTTTTCCGGACCAGTTATGGCCAGGACCGCGATCACTGAAGGGCTGAATTCCATTGCTAAGATGGCAAACGCGCATGGCAAGAAGCTTGTCATTGTCGCAGACGTGCCATCATTCGACTTTGACCCATTCAAACATATGGTTGGAGAGTCACTGTCGTTGCGTAGATTAATGGGTGTGCTTTTCGACGGAGCGCGGCGCGTGCCCCCCTCTGTTGTTGGAACGGACCGGGTTGCGAATGCGGCCAATGCCAGACGCGAGACAGTGAAAGCTGCTGTAGAGGCGCTTTCCTCGGCGATCTTCTTCGATCCCTACCTGCAGCTATGTGATCGGAAGGGGTGCCGCTATTCGGATGGCGATCAGCCTATCTATATTGATAGCCACCATCTATCGGGCGCGGGGTCTCGAATGATCGACTGGAGCAGCGCGCTTGAAGAGCCAAAGGGCGTTTCCGTGGCCAACTGACATGGGGCAATTTTGACGGGATAAAAATTTGGCGGTTCGCTCACATAAACCAAACAGTGGTTTTGCTGCAGCTCGAATTGTCTCCCCTTCGTAACGCTTTGCCCAATCCTTTGTTATAAAAGCGCGCCAGGAAGTGGATTGGCCTGATTTCATGCACGGATCGTCATAGGTCTCGTCCCGATGGCACCCGCTGTCGCTTGTTTCGAAAAATTTATCCGAAAGAAGTGGTTGCGAGTTGCTCTCAGAAGTCAGATGACCGGTGCTATGTCATCGTCCGGCTGAATGACCGGTTTTCTCGTTTTTCAATGAGGTTACACATTGGATTACAAATCCTACGCGGATCTCATTCTCGCGATTCAGCGTAATGCTCACCGCATACCATCCGATATCGATCTGATCGTTGGAATTCCGAGAAGCGGGATGCTGGCGGCCAGCGTATTGTCGCTGCATCTGAACAGGCCCCTGTTGGACGTCGATTCTTTCCTTGAAGGGAAGGGGGGATGGTTCGGCCAGACCGTGCAGCGCATGGTCGATATGAACGGCGATGCGAATTCCGGCCATGTTCTGGTCATGGATGACAGTATCCGCACGGGCGGCTCTATGCGGGAAGTGCGTGAGCGCATCGAAGAGGAGAGGCCCGGCCAGAAGGCGACATATTGCTGCGTCTATTCAGCCAAAGCCGAGCATCCGGAAGTCGATATTGCCTTCGAAGTGACGGGCCTGCCCCGCTTCTTCGAATGGAACATGCTCCGGCACAGGATCATGAACAGCGCGTGCTTCGATATTGACGGTGTTCTTTGCCATGATCCCGACAAGGCGGTGAACGACGATGGCCCCCTCTACGGGCAATTCCTGAAGGACGCCAAGTCACTACATCTGCCGCATGTCAAAGTGGGAGCCGTGGTAACCAGCCGCTTGGAAAAATACCGGGTCGAGACCCAGGATTGGCTCAAAAGGCATGGTATCGAGTATGACACGCTCCACATGCTTGACCTCGCAACGGCAGAAGAGAGGCAGCGGTTGAGGCGGCATGCCTCGCACAAGGCGGAATTCTATCGCAAAAGCGACTACCGCATCTTCATCGAGAGCGAATATGCCCAGGCGGTTGAAATCGCGAATTTGAGCAAGAAGCCTGTTCTCTCAATCCAGCATTCGACACTGCTTGAAGGCGACACAACGGCCTCCTTGATCGAGAGCCTGCCTAATTCGATGAAGAGCAGTTCGACCGCCCGGCGATGGGTCGGCGCTCTGGGGCGCAAGATCTTGGGACAGGAAATGTACCACCGCATTCGCTTTGGAAAGCCCTTGAACGAGTAGGCAACCGAGCTGCAGCTTCGCAGCGTGCGATGCGGAGGCAAGGCTGGGCCAGCCATTCACGCTGGTGACACTCAAAGATTGTGCTGTCATATTCCTGCGACCGTCAGAAAGGCGGACGATAGGGCAGAGGACAGGCGCAATGCAGAAAGCGCAAGGGCCAGCAGTCTGGCTGGGCGAGGAAATGTCTCGCCGAGACGATTGGATTGTATCGCTGACCGAAGAGGAATGTGACGAGATCTATGAAGCTGCGGCAGCGCTTATTGATCGTCCGTTCCAGGAAATCGGGAAAGCTGACTTCAATATTCCCAAAACAGCGGGAAAGCTTGTCGCAATCAAGCAGCAGACAGGGGCAGGGCGCGGATTTGTGATGCTGCGTGGTTTGCGATGCGATCCTGGGGATCCGCTGCTTGAGAAGGCTTATTGGGGCATTGGATCGCATATTGGCGTCGGTGTTTCGCAGAGCACCGCCGGAGATATTCTCGGCCACGTCTACGATCGCGGAAACAATGACAAGGTACGCTATTATCGCAGAGGCGGACCACTGGAGTTTCATATCGATCCGGTCGACGCGACAAGCCTGCTTTGTCTGCGCCGCTCACTCGAAGGCGGCGCCAGCCGGATCGCAAGCGCTGGCGCTGTGCACAATGCAATTCTCGAAGAGAATCCCGAGGCTTTGGAAATCCTCTTTCGCGGCTTCTTCAACAGCTTGCGCGGCCACGGAATTGACGAAGTGTCAACGAGCCGGACCCCGGTTTTCGCCCATGGGGCGAACGGAATCGAATGTGCTTATCTGGTGGGAAGTATCTATCAGGCGGCCAGCCAAGGTGTCCTGGTCACTCAGGAAGAGCGAGACGCCTTGGCATTGGTCAATGAAGTTGCCAGCCGTCCGGGCATTTTCTTGGATATGAATTTCCAGGAAGGGGACATCCAGTTTCTTTCGAACAGAAGCATCATGCATGCCCGGACCGACTACGTTGATCACCCAGATCCGGCGCTCAAGCGGCACCTTCTCAGAATCTGGTTCATGGTCCCTGAATGGGGCCCACGCTGCGCAGGCAATGATTTCTTCGGTGTGGCTCCGGATCGGGCAGGCGGAGGCGTCAGGGCTGTGGAGCCTGCCTGACAGGTTTGAATCCATGGCCCGAGTGAAACAGCTCTGCAGAGCAGGCCTGCATTGGCCTGCCTGCTCTGCAATCGCTTCGAAGTCGATCAGGCGAAGTAGATCGTCTTTGTTTCCATATAGGTTTCCAGGCCTTCAATTCCGCCTTCGCGGCCAAGGCCCGATTGCTTGAAGCCGCCAAACGGCATTTCGATATCGACGACCATACCGTTCACCGTGACGCTGCCGGTTCGGTATTCCCTAGCGATCTGGTAGCCGCGCTCCGGATCCTGGGTGTAGACTGCACCGTGCAGGCCGTAATCGGAGTGGTTCGCCTTCGCGATCATGTCTTCTTCGTCGCTATATTCGATGAAACTGACAACCGGACCAAATATCTCTTCGCGGGCGATCGTCATGTCCGGGTCGACATCGGTGAAGATCGTCGGTTCGACGAAGAAACCCCGGTTCAGATCGGCAGGGCGCCCGCCGCCCAGCGCCAGTTTGGCGCCTTCTGCCTTGCCTTTTTCGATATAGCCGAGAACCCGGTCCAGCTGCCGCTTCATCGCCAGTGGCCCCATGCCGCTATCGGCGGCAAATGGATCGCCGACTTTCACCTTGGACACTGCATCGCGATAGGCATCCACCATCTCGTCCTTGCGGCTGCTGGGGACCAGCACCCGGGTTAGGGAGAAGCAGACCTGCCCGGTGATGGGCATGGAATAGGGTACGAGGCTCGGCAGGACCTGGGACATGTCGGCATCGTCAAGCAGCAGCGCGGCGCTCTTGCCTCCGAGCTCCAGGCTGACGCGGGCCAACCGTTCCGCAGCAACTCCCGCAATGTGCTTGCCTGCTGCAGTGGAGCCGGTGAAGCTGATCTTGTCGATACCTGGATGTCGGATCAGATAGTCGCCGACTTCGCGGCCGGCCGGCAGCATATTGAACACGCCTTTCGGCAGCCCGGCCTCGGCTATGCACTCGGCGAGTATGTGGGCGTCGATCGGTGTTTCGGGACTTGGCTTGGCAACAATCGTGCATCCTGCCGCAAGGCCGGCCGAAACCTTGTAAATCAGCAGTACCAGCGGTGCATTCCATGGCGTTACCGCTGCGGTCACGCCTGCAGGTTCTTGCACCACTCTCACTTTGCCGCCTGCAGAGCGGGTGCGTTCGTCGACAAAGGGATATGTCGAGCAAAGATCGCCGTAAAACTGGAACAGGCCGGGGCATTGGTAGCTGGCCTTGCTCGTAAAACCGATCACCGCGCCGACCTGTGCGGTCCAGGCTTCCGCAAGTTCCGGCATGCGTGCGGTCAGCAATTCTGCGACTTTTTTCAGATATCCGCCGCGCTCTTCGGGTGCCATGCGAGGCCAGGGGCCCTTGTCGAATGCTTCACGGGCAGCCGCGACGGCGGCGTCGACATCATCAGTGCTGGGCTCTGCGTAGCTTAGCACTTCCTCTTCATTGTGAGGGGTAATGACGGACAGCCGCTCGCGGTTTCCAGTGCTGGGCCGCCATTCTCCATTGATGAAGATATGGTCGGCTCCGCGGGCCTTGATGCCTTCCAAGGTTTTGACGAACTGTTCCAACGATTTTCCCTTTCAGTGATCTTGCCCGGATGGGCTCCCATTCAATTCTGCGATGCCGGTCAAACGCCAGCAATGCATGCTTTGCGAGCTATCTTTAGCAGAATACTTAGCATCGTCACCATCCGGCCTAGACAGAATTCGACGCGGCTGAATCCGTTGAGGGGATGGCCTTTCATAATGCGGCTCTTTAGGACACCTTCAAGTGATCCAGCCGACCGTGCCCGGTATTTGCCATACTGGGCGGCAGAGGCCTTGTTGAACCAGTTTGCAGGAAGATTGCCGTAAATGCGTGTCCTCATTACCGGCGCTGCCGGCTTTATCGGCGCCTCGCTCGCGCGTGCATTGCTGGCACGAGGCGACACGGTCATCGGTATCGACAATCTCAACGACTATTACGCCGTGTCGCTTAAGGAGGATCGCCGCAATCTCCTGAAGCAGGCGGGCGGTAATCGCTTCACCTTCATTCACCAGGATTTTTCGGACAAGGATGCACTGGCCGAGCAATTGCGCGGGCTGGAATTCGACCGGATCGTGCATCTCGGCGCGCAAGCGGGCGTTCGCTATTCGATCGAGAATCCGCATTCATATGTTCAGGCCAATTTGGTCGGACATCTGAACTTGCTGGAAGTCGCTCGCCACCGAGAGATCGAGCACATGGTCTATGCCAGTTCCAGCTCCGTCTATGGCGGCAATACGAAGCTCCCCTTTTCGGTCGAAGATCGGGTAGATCACCCGCTTTCGCTCTACGCCGCGACCAAGAAGGCAGATGAGTTGATGAGCGAGACATATGCCCACCTTTACCGCATGCCCCTCACGGGATTGCGCTTCTTTACCGTGTACGGCCCCTGGGGAAGGCCCGACATGATGATGTGGATCTTCACGCGCAAAATTCTTGCCGGCGAAAAACTGCCCGTCTTCAACCATGGCAATATGCACCGCGACTTTACCTATATTGACGACATTATCGCCGGCGTCATTGCCTGCCTCGACAATCCGCCCGCTGACAACGGCGAGGTCAAGGCTGGGGGCAGTGCCGCACCGCACAGGCTCTACAATATCGGCAATCATCGCTCCGAATCGTTGATGCAGGTCATCGCCTTGCTGGAAGAGCATTGCGGACGAAAGGCGGAGCTGGAGATGCTGCCGATGCAGCCGGGCGATGTCGAACGAACCTTTGCCGATATCGATGCAATCCACCAAGACCTGGGGTATGAGCCGAAGACGGCGATCGATGTCGGTGTGCCGGCATTTGTCGAATGGTACAAAACCTACCACGGGATCGCATAGTCAATCTCGCACCGATGGCTTGATGCGGGTATCTATAGCGAGAACGGCGAAGCTGACTTGTCCACTCCCGGCACGAACCGTCTCTTGTCCCGGGAAATGGCAGTACATATGAAAGTCTAAGATAGGGGATAGCCCGCGTCGACAGGATGCTTACCGTTCTGTTAAGTGTTAGTAACCTATTATCTATATAAGTCCTGTATTCGGTCTTTGGCGTTTGGATTGGTCGTGAAAATTGAATGTAATTAACAAGATTGAGAGCCTTAGGGCGATAATTAAGGATGCGCTCGAGGCCGAAGCATCGGCCATCTCGAGGTTTTGTCGCTATGGCACCGACGATGTCCATACCGCCATTGAGATGATTACTGAGAACAAGGGCTTGCTGGTCGTCGCCGGTATCGGAAAGAGCGGCTATATTGCTCGCAAGATTGCTTCAACTTTCCGCTCGCTCGGGCGCAAATCCGTATTCGTTCATCCCGCGGAAGCCGGTCATGGCGATCTCGGCCTGATAGAGGATAGCGGTGTCGTTCTGGCGCTTTCCAATTCCGGCGAGACGACAGAACTCGGCGACCTCATTCAGTTCTGCCAGGCTCATCGCATTCCGTTGATCTCTATCACGACATGCCGCACGAGCACTCTTGGGCGGGCATCGGACATTTGTATCGCTTATGGCGAAGTCGACGAGGTGTGCGTCGCGGGCCTTGCGCCCACGACTTCGACAACACTCGCGCTGGCGATCGGCGACGCTTTGGCAGTGGGCGTCAGCCACCTTGCCAACCTCACGGCAGAGGATTTTCGCCGTTATCACCCTGGTGGCAAGCTCGGCGCACGCCTTCGGCGGGTGGGAGACGTCATGCATAGCGGGGACAAGCTACCGATCATCGGCCTCGATGCATCGATGGGGCATGCCGTTGCGGAGATTGCCGAGAAATCGTTAGGCTGCGTGCTTATCAAGGATAACGGCCAGTTCTTGGGAATTATCACCGACGGCGACATCAGGCGCCATGTCCATCGGCTTCTAAGCCTCGAGCCCATTGAGATTGCCACGCGGACTCCTGTGACGATCGGATCGGAACTGACACTTGAAGATGCGGCCGCCGTGCTCACGAATGCGAAAGTATCCGTTGGCGTTGTGCGCGACAGTGGCGACGAAATTTGCGGATTGATACATCTCCACCAGTGCGTTGCCCAATAGTGCTGTGGGTGAGGCAGTCATCATTATTCCGGCGCGATATGCCTCTTCGCGCTATCCCGGAAAACCGCTCGCGCTGATCCGCGGGAACGACGGAAAAAGCCGCAGTCTGATCGAGCGCAGTTGGCACGCAGCCAAGGCGGTCCAGAATGCAGCTGCCGTATATGTCGCTACTGACGACGAGCGTATTGCCGAACATGTGCGCGGTTTTGGCGGCGCTTGCATCATGACTTCTACCGATTGCGCCAATGGAACGGAGCGCTGCGCGGAAGCGCTCTCTCAGCTTCCGCAGGAGCCCGACATTGTTGTCAATCTGCAAGGGGACGCGCCGCTGACTCCGGCATGGTTTGTCGAAGAACTGGTTTCCGCGCTGGAAGCTCAGCCAGAGATGGGTATGGCCACTCCCGTACTGCGCTGCGATCAAGATGCGTGGGACGCATTCCGGGCCGACAGGCATGCTGGGCGCGTAGGCGGCACGACGGCCGTTTTCGCTGGCAACATGCAGGCGCTCTATTTTTCCAAGGAAGTCATCCCCTATGTCGATCCCGGAAAGATAGCGACCTTGCCTGAGGTTCCGATCTTCCATCATGTGGGGGTCTATGCCTATCGGCCGAATGTGCTCCGGGCCTATCGAACATGGACGGTTGGGCCCCTGGAGCAGCTTGAGGGGCTTGAGCAGCTGCGTTTTCTTGAAAATGGTCGGAAGGTGCTATGTGTGCTTTGCGACGCACGCGGGCGCGTTTTTTGGGAGCTTAACAATCCAGAAGATATCGAACGGATCGAAAAGGCATTGCAGACAGAGGCGGGGCTCGTCGAATGAGCAATAAGCGCGCGCCTTTGTTGAACCAGCCACATATCGACATAGGTGGGATCAAGATCGGAAATGATCTGCCTTTCGTTTTGATCGCCGGCCCATGCCAGATCGAAGGCCGTGATCACGCATTGATGATGGCTGAACGGATCGCCAGGGCATGTGAAGCCGCCGGGCGCCAGTTCATCTATAAGTCTAGCTACGACAAGGCCAATCGCTCTAGCCTCTCAACGGCACGTGGCGTCGGCATGGAGGAAGGGCTGAAGATCCTCCAGGAAGTCAGGGATACGTTTGGCTGTCCAGTACTGACGGATGTGCACGATGCTGCGCAATGCGCTCCGGTCGCGCAAGCTGTCGACGTTCTGCAGATCCCCGCATTTCTCTGCCGCCAAACCGACTTGCTGGTTGCCGCGGCCAAAACCGGACGCGCTGTCAATGTGAAGAAGGGGCAGTTTCTTGCACCTTGGGATATGTGGAATGTAGCGGAGAAGATTATCGGATCCGGTAACGACAGGGTGATGCTGTGCGAGCGTGGAACCAGCTTTGGTTACAACACGCTGGTGAGCGATTTTCGTGCCCTACCGATCATGGCGGAGACGGGATGCCCGGTCGTGTTCGATGCAACGCATTCGGTGCAGCAGCCTGGCGGGCAGGGTACCACCTCAGGTGGCGAACGCCGCTTCGTCGCGACATTGGCCCGCGCGGCCGTCGCGATTGGCTGCGCGGCGCTATTTGTGGAAACGCACGAGGATCCGGATAACGCACCATCTGATGGACCCAATATGGTGCCGGTGGATGAGTTGGAAGGACTGCTTTGCAGTCTTGCGAAACTGGAAGACGGATAATCGGGCGAGGGGTTATGTCACCATTCAGGCGAAAATTGCGAAAGCTTAGGCGCAATCCCAGGGCGTTCTTCAGGGACATGTCTGCAAAGCGCATTGAGAAGCCCAATGTTGTGCGCAATGCGATGACCTATGCGAACCCCAACAAGCGCTGGAGAGGCCGGTATAAATTCGTAGTAATTTCAGCTGTCTATAATGTTGAAAAATATCTCGATGCCTACTTCAGATCGATTGTTCGGCAATCGTTGGATTTCAAACGGAATATCAAGATCGTTCTGGTGGATGATGGGTCGGAAGACTCGTCGGCTGAGATCATCAAGAAGTGGGCGAACAAATATCCGGACAACATCTACTACCTCGGGAAGGAGAACGGGGGGCAGGCAAGCGCCCGGAATGTCGGGATCGATTTCGTCGAAGGTCGCCTGTTCGACGCTGATTTCGTAACGTTCATTGATCCGGACGATTTTGTTGAACTCAGCTATTTCCAGACTGTTGATGAGTACGTCGCCCGAAACCGCCGCAAGCACATCCTGATGGTTGGCTGCAACCATATTCTTTTCTCTGAGAAGAACAGGCGCTTCCAGGACCAGCATCCCCTGCGCTATCGCTTCAAAGGTGGGGACAGAATGGTTCGAATTTCCAATTTCGGGCTGGATCTGCAACTTTCTTCTTCGACTGCATTCTTCGATTTCGGTGTCATCGTCCAAAATGAACTTCGATTTCACGAGAATATTCGGCCATCTTTCGAAGATGCGCATTTCGTCGCCCGATTTATAGCTTGTTCAGCTGAGGGACATGCCGCCTTTCTAAAGAATGCCCGCTATTTCAACCGCAAGAGGGAGGATGTTAGTTCAACTCTTGACCAATCAACAAAAGATAAGGGTCTGTACTTAGACGTATTGCGGCATGGTTGTTTGGACTTAATTGAGTTCTACAAAGAAAAAGGTCTAAATATTCCGCTGCATGTTCAACGACAAATACTGTACCATACTTGTAATTACATATCGTGGAACTCACTAATTGACAGGCCGGAAAGGGTCGAATTCCTCAGCGACGATGAGAAGGCGGATTTCTTGGACTGCCTCGACCTTATATTCGATAATATCGAAACCGACACTATAATGAAGTTCGAACTCGCGGGCATTTGGTTCTTCCATAAATTGGGCATGTTGGGCTGTTTCAAGAAAGAAAAATGCCCGGTGCAGATTGTATACTTCGAAAAATATGATCCAGTCAGGGATCAGCTGCAGGTCAGGTTTTTTTGCAATGATTTTGGTTTAGAGCAGTTCTCTATTGATGGAAAAGACGTCTCCCCGGCGTTTTCAAAAACGATGCCGCATGACTTCCTTGATAGGAAGTTTGTGATTGAGCGGCGAGTTTGGTTGTCTCTATCCGGATTTTCGGATGAGTCCGTCATCAGTGTTCGTGTTGGGTCTAGCGCCACTCAAACACTCCTGGCGGTTGGTAAGGTGCAGTTTGAGCATCCAATTAAATTGGGAGATGTCCGCAAGCAGCTAGTCTTGACCTCTCCAACTCCAGCAGAAATGTCCAACACCAACGGACTTTGGATATTCATGGACCGCGAGACACAAGCTGACGATAATGCTGAACACCTTTATCGCTATGTAAGAAAGAAGGCGCCCGATCGGCCCTTGGCATTTGTGCTTCGGAGCGATAGCCCCGACTGGAGTCGGTTGGAGGGCGAGGGCTTCGACTTGCTTGCGTACGGAAGTCAGGCGCATGAGCAGGCACTCAAGTCAAGTCAAGGGATTGTCAGTTCCCATGTGGACAGGCATGTCGTCGACTATTTTCGCGACGGAAGCCTTGAATCAAAGTTGTTTGTCTTCTTGCAGCACGGAGTGACCAAAGACGATCTCTCAAGATGGCTGAATATGAAGAAGATCGATTGCTTTGTTACGACTTCGCATGCCGAGTATGACGCTATTGTCTCAAATTCGACGAGATATAAATTTTCGAAAAAAGAAGTCGTGCTAACTGGATTTCCTCGCCACGACAAACTAATCGAGAAGAGTAAAATATGTGAAGAGAAAAAGGCAATTTTAGTCATGCCGACGTGGCGACAATATTTAGCAGGCGGCGTCATTGACGGAAATAGTAGGTGTATAAACAAGGGATTTAAGGATAGTTTATTTTGTAGGCGTTGGAGTTCATTGCTTAACAATGATCGGTTTGAGCAGTTGGCCAGCCGATTAGGGTACGACATATTATTCTATCCGCATTCGAATCTTCTGCCGTATATAGAATATTTAAGTATTCCAGGGCATATTGAAGTTGCTATTAATAATAATGGTAATTTTCAAGATTTACTTTGTCGATCAGCGCTAATTTTGACTGATTATTCTTCCGTGTGTTTTGATATGGCGCTTTTGAAGAGGCCGTCGGTTTACTATCAATTTGACCGTGATCAGTTATTCAACGGAGGGCACTCTTATCAAAGGGGCTATTTTGATTATCAGTCAGCTGGATTCGGCCCTGTGTGCTATAATGAAGATTATGTGCTTGAATCACTGGAAGACTTGCTTGGGGGTGGAGCTAGGCAAGATACGACATATATCTCACGGATGGACACTTTCTTCGCATTTCGCGATGGCAAGAATTGCGAGAGAGTTTACGAGGCGATGCTCGCTCTTAGTGATCCAGATGCGCTTGCGTTTGATCTAGGGGCGATGCAGGATCATGCCTTGTCTGCAGAGAAGGCAGGCCGTTGGGATCTTGCCGAGACCCGGTGGCGAACGGTGCTTGCTCACATTGATGAGAATGCTCCAGAGCACATCAAGGATTTTGCTCAGCACAGGATGGTTTATTCACTGGCTATGCAAGGGGGCGGCCTCTTGGACGACCTTCGCGCGGGCATGCAGTCGTTTGACGGGGGCTCTGCGCAGATAATTGATTTGCGGCAGCAAAAGCAGCCAAGCAATGGCGCTGCCGAGAGCCGAAAATGGTCGCTGTAACGGTCGTCACGCCGCTCGACCTCTCGCGGCGTGCCGATGGTTTGACGACAAGGTTGCTTGCTCTCGCGGAGGCGATTTCAAGTGCGGGTTGGCAACTCGTGGTAGGCCACGCAGACAACAATTCTGTCCATGACAGATGGTTGGCGGCTGAATTCGAAGGCAAAGCCGGTGTAGAACTCGCGTCAATGAAGGTTCGTCGGGGGATGGCCAATCTTGCACGATTGCGGAATATTGCGGTCGAGAGAGCTGCTAATTCAATCCTGCTGTTCTTGGACGCAGACATTCATCCTGACGTCGCACTATTCAGAACACTGGCCGAGCAAGCGTCGGCTGGTCTTCCGCTTGCAATGGCTCCTTGCGTCTATTTGTCCGATGCGGGAACACAGTTTCTCTGTGATGGGGGAAAGCTAGAAGACATTGTTGAAAGCGCTCTTTCATTCGAACCCAAATATGTGATGCATTGGGCCATGCCGTCTTCAGTGATGGCACTTTCGACAGAAGACTATCGAGCGATCGGCGGATTTGATGAGCAGTATGAAGGGCATGGCTACGAAGACCTCGACTTCATGCTGCGCTTTGCTCTTGCCAAAGGCATGGTTGAAGAAAGCGCAGATCTTTTGGTTGACCGCACATATCGCGCCCCGCTCTTGTCTGAGGGATTCCGAAGCGCCCTGTCACCAATCTGTATGGACAACCTTCTTAAGGGTAACGTCGCCCTCCACCTGTTCCACGGTAAGGACAAGGAAGAACCTTATCACCAGCGCCGGGCTGACAACGCGTCTGTGTTCCAAGAGCATTTCAGTTATCTCAACGATTGTCCGGGGCCATCCGTAGGTACGCCGCAATTGGTCGCCGAATTTTACAGTGCATGCGAACGACTTGGGAAGAACCCATCGGATTTCTTCGCGCTCTTCGATGCACGACCGCGAAACATGCTGAAGCGCAAATTGCTCTAGGTTTGACTTTAGTGTCGATTAACACCGAGAGTGAGAAGATCGCTCACTTGGTACTGCTGGTATAAAAGAGAAAAAATGAACCTTCGCAGGATCCGTAGCGGCATACGCGGCTCGTGGCTGTTTCTCACGATGAGGACGGTCGATGTCGCGGCGACGTCTCCGACATTGGCGACCGATCCCACGCTCAACGCGCTGCTGGACACCAAACCGAGATATTTTGGCGGTAAGGGGCCACTTCGCGCACGGATGATCGTTGGCTGGGGCTACAAGGCTTCCGGCCAGAAGGTCATGAAGTTCAAACACCAGGCCGAGGATTACGGGATCCTCGAAGACGGATTTCTCCGCTCCGTCGGCCGGCGAGACGATGCCTTTTCTATCGTCTTCGATCGTGATGGCATCTACTACGATGCCCGTTCTGACAGCCGACTCTTTACGTTGATCCAAAGGCCGCTGAGCGAACCGGAGAAGGCCCGGGCTAAAGCCATCTGTTCGGCTTGGCGGAGTTCCCGGATTTCTAAATACAATGACGGAACGAGCCCGAGCTTCGCGGTGCCAGAGCGTTACGTCCTGGTCATCGACCAGGTCAGAGAAGACTTGTCCATTTCCTTCGGACTGGCGGATGAGGACACGTTTAGGTCAATGCTGGATGCGGCACTGGCGCAGAACCCTGACTGCACGGTTCTCGTGAAGATCCATCCCGACAGTGTCGAGAAGCCGGAGAAGAGGCATTTCGATATCGAGCGATTGAAAGAGGATTCGCGGATCTTCGTGGTATCGGAGCCGTGCCATGTCGTCGATCTGATCGAACAGGCTGAGGCCGTCTATACGGCAACGTCTCAAGTCGGCTTCGAAGCGCTGATCTGGGGCAAGCCAGTGCGTTGTTTTGGTATGCCGTTCTATGCCGGCTGGGGCCTGACGGAAGATATGCTGGAGCGTCCGATGGGCAGGGAGGATGTGCCGCTTGAACAGCTGGTCCACGCCGCCTTGGTCGACTATCCGCGATATTGGAACCCGGTTCTGCAGCAAGAAGGCAGCGTTGAAGAGATCATCGCGCTCACTGCGCTCAACCGTGATCTTCGGCTGGCACTGCCCGAAACGATCTATGCAATGGGCTTCTCGCGCTGGAAGAAGTCGTTTCTGCGCGATTTCCTGTCTCGTTCCGAAGTCCATTTCGTCGATCATATCGAAGAAGTGCCGCATGGCGGCGCATTGGTTGTCTGGGGAAATGCCTCTCACGCCGAGGATCGGCCTGATTTGACTGTCTTGAGGGCGGAGGATGGCTTCCTGCGCTCTTCGGGCCTGGGCGCCGATCTCGTCCGCCCATTCTCGTTGGTGATCGACGATGTCGGAATCTATTACGATGCGACCAGCCCGTCCCGCCTTGAAGACATTCTGGTCGAAAGAGACTTTTCGGAGGAGGACAGGCGCAGGGGAAGGGCGCTTCGTGAGCGGATCGTCAGCGCCGGAATCAACAAATACAATCTGGGGGGACAGGAATGGCATCGCCCGGAAGGCAAGGAGCGTGTGCTTCTGGTCGTGGGGCAGGTGGAATCCGATGCCTCAATTCGTTTTGGATCTCCTGAGGTCAAATCCAATCTTGAGCTGCTGAGGCGCGTTCGAAATAGCTGCCCCGACGCGTATATCCTCTACAAACCTCATCCGGATGTTGTTGCCGGGCTGCGAGAGGCGGGCTCCGATGAAAGCCAGGCGTCGGAGATTTGCGATGAAGTCTTGATCGATATGGATAGCAACCGTCTGCTTACGCAGGTGGACGAAGTGCATACTATGACCTCCCTGCTCGGCTTCGAGGCTCTGCTCCGCGGAGTTCCCGTGACCTGCTACGGCCTGCCCTTCTATGCGGGTTGGGGCCTCACTCGCGATCGGATCGTCAGTGAGAGGCGTAGTCGGCGCCTGGAGCTCGATGAGCTCGTTTATGCGACCCTTGTCGAATACGCTCGCTATTTCAGTCCGCGGGGAAAGCTGTTTGCTCAGCCTGAGGATATCCTGCTGGAGCTTGCCGAAATTGCGGCCGCCAAGCCTGCCACCAGATCGCTGCCTCGCAAACTCCTGCGATGGGGCATCGTTACGGCTAACAAGCTACGCGGCAGGAAATAGGTCGGCAGCTATGCCAGTTTGGCTGCGGGTTCTACCATTGCCGGCGTGTCGGCCGTTTCAGCTGTACCAGTTGCTTTGGCGCGCAGCGCGTTACCGCTGACCTGCAATAGGCGCCGGGTCAGATGGCGGGCGCCGACCCGCATTGCATGCGGTACGTAGAAGTCGCCCGGGATCAGTGAGTGGCTCTTCAAAAAGAGCAGATATGACGAACGAAATTCGCCTTCCGCCGCCCAGCGCTTATCGAAGAACCGGTCGATATCGTTCTCGCTGGAACCGCACATGACCAGCTTCTCGTTACGGAAAACAGCTTTCCCCAAGACGAGCAACGGAATGCCGTGATGTATGGCTGAAATGCCGGAGGTCGAATTCACGATGATCATGCCGTCGGCATGCTGGCTCAATTTGGATATGGAGCCAGTATGCAGCACGATCACGTCGTCGGCCAGGCCGAGCTGCTTTGCCTTTCGCTTGATACGGCGCTCTCTTGCCAAAGCATCTCCATCGAGGGGATGGAGTTTGAAGACGAGCTTCTTGACCGAGCGGTTGTTCGCATAACTTGTCAGTGCTGCGTCGATCAGACGGTCTACCGTCCAGCCATTCGCCGCTTCGCGCATTTGACTATCGCTGGGCAACTGGAGCGGGACAATTATGAAATCCTTGTCGACGCGTCTGACCAAGGAAGAGATCACAAAGTTCTCGGGAAATTTTCTGAAGATTGTGCGCAGGGCATTCGCCATCCAGAAAAGCGTATCCTTCAAGGGCCCTTTGACCGTGATGTGATAGAGTTTTTTGTCCGTCTCCCGGGAGAACCACGATCTCCAGAGATAATAGGTCATGCTCCACCAATTCATCCAGGCAAAGGTTGTGTGAAGCCTTAACCCCTTCTGCTGGGAATAGATCTCATCGTCGCCGGGAAGCTGGCCCATGATGGGAGAAAGGTCGTTATTGCCGCCTTCTTCGCACGTAATATAGCCCGTGCGCATATAACCTTCTTCGAGCGAGACGGTCTTGATGCCGAGGCTTTTGGCCAATCGTGCCGCGACGATATGGGCGGGGCGTTTGCAGCCGAAGAAAACGATTACGTCGGTGCGGTTTTTCGTAAGATAATCCTGCAGCCAGACTTCCCATTCCAGGGCGCTGCCGGAAAATCTGAAGCAGTCGCGGTTCAATGCATACAGCTCGTCAGCGGCATTGAAGAGGACGCGCTTCGCCGTGCCACCCTGCCGCTCAATCTCGAGCTGAAGTCGCTTGAAAAAAGTACTAGTGGGCCCTTGCAGCAATAGCACACTGCGTTTCCCACCCAAATTTCCGCCAGCCCAAAGCTCGCGAATGTCAAAATCGTATGGCCGTACTGTCAAATGTCCAAACTTTCCCGGTTGAGTCGACCAAGCGTTTCCACTCGATCTTGCGACCCTCCCCCCTGAACTAAACTACAGCCTCAGAACTTCCTACAGCCCCAAAACGACGCCTGCACTAACTGCAACTTGGTAAAGAATCTGTGTCAGTTCTTTAAATATCTGTCGACCCTTAGTGTCGATAGCAGGCAAAACCATGATTTGATCACCTGGTTCGACCTGTCCGCGGCTATCGCTCTTTGTGCGTATATAACTGCCATCTTGGTGCGCAATTACAATGCGTGTTGAGCCTTCGTTACTCGAATATCCACCAGCGTTGTCGATATAGTCGCTTGGACGCAAGCTCGGGTCATAGGCAACCGCGTTCGGGAACAGGACTTCCCCGGCCACGAGCACGAGGCCGTCGCGCGCCGGCACAACGATTCTGTCCCCGTTCTCAAGCAGAAGGTCGTCCTTGCTGCTGGCCTTGGCAATCGCCACCTGTCCGCGCGGTTCAACCTTTCTTGCCCGGTCGACAAAGCGCAGCAGCAGATCCGCCTCGTCCTTGCGGAGCCGGGCTTCGTCGCTCGTTCCGGAGCGTGCCGTCAGGGCTGCCGCCTCGAGAGACCTCAAGGAGGTCTCAAGTGC
The DNA here is from genome assembly GCA_030430365.1 of Alphaproteobacteria bacterium. Lineage (GTDB taxonomy): Bacteria > Pseudomonadota > Alphaproteobacteria > Sphingomonadales > Sphingomonadaceae > Andeanibacterium. The sequence goes on from JAUIFP010000002.1 coordinate 87,632, forward strand.
TTCGCGCTGGCGCTCTTTCACGCTTTCCCTGAACAACTGGATATTGTCGGATGCCGACCGCTCGGAATAGACGACCTGTGAGAGGACATCGCCGAGCCTGCTGCCATAGGGCAGGACGAATTCCTGCGGGCTTTCATGTTCCCCTTCGACCCGGACAGTGATCGTGCCCTGTCTCTTGTCGGCGGTGAAGGCAACGGTATCGCCATCCGTCACAAAAATCGACGGCGCTTGAGACAAAGGAAAATACTCTACGTTCCGTATCGTCCCCGCGCTGCGCACAATTCTGACATGCGTGGCTTCAGGCTTAACCTTCGCGTAATCACTTATTTCTGCGAGCGATATGGTGTCGCCCATGAATTCGAACACGCGGGCATTCTCCGCCAACCCGCTTACACGGGCAATCTTGTGCCGCGCATTCACAAAGATGACGTCGCCATCCGCAAGTTGAACCTGCGGCATAACTCCGTCGAGCAGGAATCTGTAAAGATTGATATTTGCGCGGATCTGCGAACCTCGCTTCACTTCAATATCGAGAAATGATCCCCGCTCTGGATCGATGCCGCCAGCCTGATCGAGATAGTGCAATACGGAATCCAGGCTGGTGCCGGCATAGGCGCCAGGCCGATTTACAAAGCCGCCGACATAGACCCGCACCGGCTGTGCGGCGGCAAGGCTGGCATACACCATGACATTGGATTTGAAGACGCCTCTAACGGCCTGCTCGACCCTCTCCTGCAACTGGTCGTTACGGACCCCAAGAAGGTGTACGGGGCCCACGCTAGGCAGAAAAATGTTGCCTTGCGGATCGACCGTAAGGGCGGACTGGTAGTTGTAGCCGCCCCAGAGCCTGACGTTGATCGTATCCCCCACATTTATGGCGTAGTCGGCATTGAAATTGACTGCGGCCTGCCGCGCGAAGGCGCCGGTGAACAAGTCGGCGCCAAACGCGTCGCTTTGCTCGTTATTCTCGTAGTCCTCCTGTTGCGGTGCCTCGATCGGCGTTGTCGCCGGTGTGTCCTGAGTGGCCGGGACAGCGTCCTGCGGCGGCGGCCCCGCGGGCACTTCAGGCTGCTCGAAGCCATAGATCGGCAGGCCTGCGGAGCTGCCGCTTTGAGCAAATGCGTCGTGGGAACCAAGCAGAGAGGTCAGACCGACGAGAATAATGAGTAGTTGGCAAAATCGCATGAGCGCTAATCTCGATGGTCTTTTATGATCATTGTAAGCAGTTGGGCGATACCGGCAATCAAGAATGAGATCAGAGTGTATATGATGGCTTTCCTCAGCCGCTCAGGCAATTCGGGGTCCTGAGGCAAGCTTGGCTGTTGAATAATCGACAGTTTTTTGATCGTCCTGGTGCTTTCTACGCGGCCCTGTTCGAGCGAGGCCAGAGCTGATCTGTAGAGTTCTTCCGCAAACGTGGCTTCGGCTACCAAGCGTTCGAATTCCTCCACCTTCGTATTGAGCCGCCCACCTTGCGGAGCAGCCATTCTGGCATTCTCTTCGTCGATCTGTTCGCTAATTGCGGCGATCTGCTCTTCGAGTTCGACGATCTGGGGGTGGCCATCGACCAGAAAAGCCTTTCGTGCCGCCAGCGCGATCTGCAGCTCGGTGCGTTTGGCTTCCAATTGCGCAACGATGGCACCGATCGCCTCGGCCTGTCCGGTAGGCGATACGATACCTTCCTGGTTCTGATAATTGATGACGGCCTGCCGCGCAGCGGTCGCTCGCTGATTGAGATCGGCGACCTGAGTCTCAAGAAAGGCGACCTGGTCTGCCGCCAGCCTGTGTTCCGCTGCGTTCATGAAACGCTCCCCTTCGGAGACGAGCCATGAGGAGATTTCTTCGGCCTTCTGCGGATTGAAGGCTTGTGCCCGGATCACTAGAACGCCTGCATATTCGTCAAATTCCACGGTTACGCGCGAATTGTAGTAACTTTGTAGATTCTCTGTCGAACTGCCGAAATTGAGACGCGAAAACGGATCGATGTTCCAGGCCGAATAGTGGTCCCGCAGCCCAAGCTCCTTATCCAGCTTGATCACGTTGTCTCTGGACATCAGATAGTCGCGCATGACCAGCTGATCTTGCCTGTTGTTCGTGGTCTGTCCGGTCAGGATAGCGGTCAGGTCGGTCGCAACATTGGCGACCAGATCGGTGCGCTGCACGATGACGCGAGCCTCCGAAACGTAGCGGTCCGAAGCGATAAGCAGCCAGTAAATGCTCGCGAGTACGGAGAAAATGAGCGCCGAGCCGATAATCGGGCTGGCAAGGAAAGCGGCGCGCCAGCCCGAAAACCTGCCGCCCGTCAGGCGGTTCAGGCGCTCGTTCAAGGCTGCGGAGGCGGCCTTGAGCTTGCCTGGCTGGTCATCTTCTGGGGGCATGGCGCTCTTATCTGTCTGCTTTAGGTGGCTTTGTAGGCGGCAATTGCATCATCGATATTGTCGTACCAATGCGCTTTACCTTCATTGAGCCAAATGCCTGCTTCACAGAAATCCTTGAGAGTGGATTCGCTGTGGGAAACCATAATTAGCCCGGCCTTTCCGACCAATGATTTGAAATGGGCGAGTGCTTTCTTCTGGAATGCGGCATCGCCAACCGACGTCACCTCGTCGGAGATGTAGACATCGAATTCGAAGCCAAGCGACATTGCAAATTGGAGGCGCGCCTTCATGCCGGTCGAGTAACTGCTCACCGGTTCGTCGAATGCAGATCCGATATCCGCAAATTCCTGCATCTTGCCGAGTATTTGTTCGCTGTCGCTTTCGCGGCCCTGAATGCGGCAGAGGAATTTGGCATTCTGCCGCCCCGTGAGGGAGCTCAGCAAACCCCCTCCAAATCCGACGGGCCAGGAAACCCGGGAAAGGCGTTGCAGGGATCCGGTCGAAGGTTTCTCATTGCCGCCGATCATGCGCAGCAGCGTGGATTTGCCGGCGCCGTTGCGTCCGATGATGCCAACGCTGAGTTTTGCGGGAATCGTGAAATTGACGTCGCGCAGCACCCAGTGCGGCGGGCCTGAGCGCGTAGGGTACTTCTTTCCAAGGTCTTCTGCGACAATCATGCCGAAGCGATCGCTACCGATGTGCGGCGATAGAGCAGCAGCCCGAGGCCGATCGTGCACAAGGCACAGAGATATAGGTAAGAAATGCTGATCTCGGGTGTTGCGTGATAATATTCCGCAAAGCCCGATCGAGCCTCCTCCAGGCCGTGAAAGATCGGGTTTAGGAGGAAGTAATGCCGGTATTGGACCGGGATTGCGGAGGCGGGAAAGATCACGCCGGACACGAAATAGAGCGGCATCATGAGCATTCTGAAAATTTCGCGTGTTTCAGGGACAATCTCTGCAAGTGTCGCAATGACCAGCCCCAGCCCACATCCGAACAGCCAGAGCCCGAACAAGGCTGAAATCGTCACAAGCGGCTTGTCGGGAATTACATCGTGACCGGCCAGTGCAAGGATAACCATTACGACGCCAAGAGCGAACACCATGATCAGCCCTTCCAGGAAGCCGCGTACAATGATCGCGTCGAAGGGCAAGACCTGGCGATAGGTAAACAGGCCGCGGTTTGAATCTATCGCGCCGCCCATTTGATTGGTTGTCCTGCGAAAGGTGAAAAAGCCGAATAGGCCAATGATCAGCCATAGTGTGACGTCGATCCCGCCCACACTGCGCTGTCTGATTACGGTGAACAGGAAGGTAAGGAACGCAAAATGCGCCAGAGGTTCGATGATAAGCCATGCCCACGCTGCCCGGGTACCGAACAGGCGGAATGTTGCTTCACGCAATAATAACGCCTTCCATACAGAAAGCATAATCTTCGATGGCGCGCGGCCTGCCACGGTGACTAAGTTGCTCCCGGTAGACGAAAGTTCCCATGGGGCCTACCGAAGAAACAATCAGTTGGCCAGCGGGCGTCACATCCAATTCAGCTGAAAATTGAGACCAAAGTGGTTGCAGACAGGTTATTTGGGTTGGTGGCAAGAAACGCCATGGGAATATCACAATGAATGCAATTCGCGCCGTAGCGCAGACGGGTCTTAGGGCGGCCTTGTTGTTCAGGGTTCTGACGATGGCGAAGTCGTTCGAAGGAAGCTCGCCAATCGGTTCCAAGACTTTGAACCGGATGGGGCTGCACCGGTGGCGGGTCAGAACCGCTGCGAAGATGGCATCCTGGCGCCGCTCGCGTTTGGCGAAACATGTTCCGGCAAACTACCGGGAGCAATTCCTGCAGAATGGCTTCATCATCATCCAGAATGTCTTGCCGGAAGGCGAATTCGCGGAATTGAAACAATCGCTTTCCTCGCGCGCATGGCCCGCGCGTGAGATGACCCAAGGCGATACGATCACACGCCGCACAGCGATCAATCAAGACCTTCTGGATGAAGCCCCTCCCTTGAGGCGGTTCCTCGGACAGAAATGGCTTAAGTCGCTGTTTCGATATGTTGCGAGCTATGAGAAGGAGCCGCTGCTCTATATCCAGTCGATTTCGAAGAAGCCGGCTGGAGAGGCCGATCCTCAGACCGTGATGCATTCCGATACATTCCACCCATCCATGAAGGCCTGGTATTTCCTGAATGAGGTCAAGGCGGGCGAGGGCGCTTTCACCTATGTGCGCGGATCGCACAGGCTGACGCCGGAACGGCTCGCCTGGGAGCATGCGAAAGCCCAGATACTGCCAGAGCATGGTGACAAGATGTCCCGCCGGGGTTCTTTCAGGATCGAGCCGGAAGAGCTCGCTTCGATTGGTTTGCCCGAACCGGAAGAGCTTGCATGCCCCGCCAATACGCTCGTTATTGCCGATACATATGGATTTCACGGCCGAGGCCCGTCAGGGCCGGATCTGAACCGGGTCGAAATCTGGGCCTATTGCAGACGCAATCCGTTCCTTCCCTATCTTGGCGCGGATTTCTTCAGTCTCCCGCTTTTCAGGGCACGGCGGATGGATTGGCTGTGGTCCGTAAGGGACCGTTTCCCGAAAGCCTTTAGGCAGCCCTGGAGGAAAGTGGGGAACAAGAAACTCCCGATCGTTGCCAGCTCTGCCCCGCAAACCTGACGATCCCGCGAAGGCCGCCATGCAACAAGCCCAAATAGACGCGATCTTTGACCTGGACGGCACTCTGGTGGATTCCGCAGCCCAGTGCGAGTTGATCATACAGGAAATGCGTGCCGATCGCGGTGTCCATCAACCCATCGCGGCGGAACTCGCCCGGCAATATTCTGGAATTGCGGGGCCGATCATGGTTCCGGCCTTGCTTGGCGAGGCCAGCGCCGATGCTGATGCAGACCTTAACGAATTCAGGGCGCGATATGCCGAATTGCGTACGCCTGCCAGCAGCCTCTATCCCGGCGTGGCGGAGGGGCTTGAACGTCTCCTGGAAACGGGCATCAGGCTGTCAATCTGCTCTGCAAAGCCGCAAAATTTGTGCGAACGGGTCCTGGCCGACACGGGCATTCTGGACGGCTTTTCCGTCATCTATGGCGGTGACCGGGCCGAAGCGTGCAAGCCTGACCGAAGGCACTTGCTCGAAACCTTGAAGGCAGCCGGCGGAAGCGCGGAGAAAGCATTGCTGATCGGCGACAGCGAAACGGACCGGCAGCTCGCGAAAAACGCGCAAGTTCCCTTTGCGTTCGTGACCTATGGATATGCTCCTGCCGATCACACTATCGAGGCAGAGTGGACGGCCGACACTTTCGAAGCTGCAGTTGAAGCGATCATGGATTTTGCCGGACGTTGATGCGCCTGCTCAAGCCCTGGGCGAGAAGTTCACGAATATCCCATTGCTGGAGCGCAAGGTTACGCGGCTCACCGGCTCCGGTTTCTGGCCGGTAGGATAATCCAGCCTGAATTTCTGTACGATGGTCCCAAGCACCAGCATCGCTTCCTGATTGGCGAATGCGGAACCGGTGCATTTGCGCGGCCCCTTGCCGAATGGCAGGTAGGCCTGCCGGCAGGCGTCGGCCTGATCGGGATCGATGAAACGCTCCGGCTGGAAGGCATGGGGGCAAGGAAAATTGTTGCTGTTGCGCTGGATGAGCCAGGGGGACACGACCATGAGCGAGCCTGGGCTGATCTGCTTCTTTCGCATTTCGGTTTGATGGACCACCGATCTAACGAAGAAGCTCACAGGCGGGTAAAGCCGCAATGTTTCCTGAAACACATTGCGCAGAGTTTCGGCGTTCTTCAGCGTATCGAATGTGAGCGGTGCGTCGCCGATTTCCGCATGGATGGCGTCCTGTTGCTCGGGACATTCCGCAAGCAGATACATTGCCCAGGCTAGTGCGCTTGCCGAGGTTTCGTGGCCCGCCAGGAATATGAAGGAAACCTGGTTGATCAAATCCTGCAGGCTGAATGGCTCGCCGGTTTCGGGATGCCGCGCTTCCAGAAGCGTTCGCAGAATGTCCGAAGGGCCGGCATCGCCTTCTTTGCAATAGGCATCGTAACGGGCCTGGATGATCGGCCGGAATGTGGAGTGAATTTGCCTGGCCCAGCGCCTTGCTCTGCCGAGAAAACCGAACATGGGCAGATTGTAGAGGCGCAGGATGGCACCGGGCTGGGCGGTCAGCTGGAATTTGTGAAAGGCGTGATAGATGCGGCTCGCGCCCTCCGCGTCGAGCTTAACCGAGAAAATGGTGCGAAAAATGATGTCGGCCGCGACATGGGTCATCAAGGGGTCGACCTTGATCGGCTGAGACAGATCCATTTCGCCGATCCGTCCGACAAGATCGTCGACGGCTTCCTGCATGACAGGAAACGCCACCTTCATTCTCGTATGGGCGAAGGCAGGATAGACCATGTCCCGCTGTTCTTCCCATTGCTTGCCGTTCACGGTGAAGATGCTGTCGCCCACCAGCGGGGCGAGCATCTCTCTGAGCAATTCCGGCTTGGGAAAGTTGCGTTGGCGGTCTTCCAGGATCTCGTTGACCAGAGGCAGTTCGTTGGGAACGTAGACATTCACCTTCGGGACGTGAATCTCGCCCATTTTCATCGTGTAGCTGTTCTTGAAATGGACGTGGATCCAGCCCTTCCAGCTTGTGAAGAAGCGGCGCAACGGGCTCGCATTGCTTTCCAGTGGGGCGGGAAAAGGCGGCGTGAACATCGGGCTAGGTATTGTCTTTCGTGAAAGCGGCAATCGAGTTTCTCAGGGGCTGGGCGCAGCTCGTTACGCGCAGATAGTCCAGCGGTGAGATACTCTCGAACGTACGAAGATATTCGAAATGGGTCTCGTATTTGTTGCGCCTCCGCTGCTGATAAGTTGCCGGATCGCAATATTTGAACCAGCGCGGGGAGAGAATGTACTGTTCGGGGCGATGCCGGCTTTCGCTGGTTATGCAGGGATCGACAAGCGGAAGGCAGGCACCGTCCGTCGGTGAGCCGAGGTCGAGCCAGAGAAAATCGCCCTGAGCGACCGCGGCAACGCTCCTGCGAAACTCCGTGGCATCCTGGCGCATCGCCAATACCGGGATGCAGGATCCCAAAGTTATCAAAGCGAAATTTTCGGGCATTCGCTGGTCGCGCGTGGATAGCAGACGTTCCATGATCGGCATCGCCAGAACAGATCCGTTGCTGTGGGTTGCGAGCAAGATCTCGTCCCAATCCTCACCCAGCGATGCGCCGATCGTGCCGGCCATTTCTGTCAGCCGCTCGTCGAGCTTGGCGATGGGCTCCCCGCGAGAGATGCGGTCGTTGAAGATGATGAAGCGCATCAGCCAGAGGCTCTTCATCACGCGGGCAACGAGCACGCTGGCGGCGATGCCGATTATAATTCCTGCGATCGGTCCGGCGGCGAGCCAGATGATTGCGATCAGCAGTACGGGCAGGGCCGTGACCGACAGGGCAGGGTAGTAGAATGCGATATAGGATGGCTTCGGAATGCGATGCGCGTATTTGCGCCACTCCCAGGCCGCCGTGAAGGCCAGCGTCGCTCTGAGAGCGTCCCAGACAAGCTTGGCGGGATTGCGGCCCCAGGTGCCCCGAATGACCTCATCCCAGCCGAGAAACTCGAACTCGCTCGTCGAACGATCCGTTTCGTCGCGAACCGTCCAGGCATGATTGCCCGGGCCGGAACGTTTGCGGGCGCTTACGGTGATGTCATGGCCGGAATTGCGGGCATAGATGTCAGCCTGCTGGCTGTAGAGCCAGTGATAGAAGCGAGCGCCTCTCGGATCGTATCCGCTGAGATAGAAGACCTTCCGCCTGAATTCCTCTCCCTGTGCGGCTTGCTCTGACTGCGCGGGATCGCTCATCGCGGAGTGACGGGCTCTCGGCCGGCATCATGGCCATCGCGCCGTCTTTCGGCGAGGCCCGCATTCCAATCATCGACGCGCCGGTCCATCATCCGTAACCAGAGCGGCGGGATCAAGGCGACCAGGAACATGGCCGCATATCCATAGGGAAGCTGCGGCGCAGCATCGTTGTGCCGCAGGCGGTAATAGGGGCGGCGGGAAAAGCTGTGGTGGTCGCTGTGGCGGGCCAGATTGAACAGATTGACGTTGGTCAGCAGGTTGCTGGTGTCCCAGCTCAGTTCCGGCCCCGGGGATTCGTATCTCCCGTTCGGCAACTTCCTGCGCACCAGCCCGTAATGCTGGACGTATTGGGTGGCCTCCAGAAGAAACGCGGCGAACAGGCCCTGCAGGATCGTGAAGATCAGGGCATGTGTCCCGAGGAACAGATAGATGGCGGCAAGCCCTATCGCGGTGCAGATATAGGCTGCGACGACTGGAAGCGGACGCAGCTTCAGCGCATTGATCAGTCCCACGAAGATCGCGCGGGGGATGAAGGCGTAGACCGTTTCGCCGCGGCGTGCGGTTGCGGCGTCTTCATGCGTGCCGAATTTGTGGTGGTGCGACAGGACATGCTCTACCGGATAATGCGGATAAATCACGGCACTCATCAGGATCCAGGCAAACAGGCGGTAGGCCCGGGAATCGCGGTGCATCATCTCATGCGCCGTCACGATGCCCGAATAGCCGGTGATAAGGCCCACACTGAGTGCAAGCCCGCCAAGCTCCCACGCGGTCAATGTCCATCTGGAGGCGACGTAGAGTCCCCAGACGAGTGCCAGCAGCGTGACGCTGCCGGCGCTGATCAGGGCGACTTCATACCAGCGTGCCTGCGCTGAGGTGATGCGTTCCAGCGCTTTCTTGGACGGCCAGCGGGATTGCCCGGCCATTGCATCGGCAAAGGGCATGAAACCGAACGCCAGGATGGGAAGCGCGTAGAAAGCGATGCCGCCGGCATAAGCGCCCAGGATCATGCAGATGACCATCGGAATGCTTATAAAATAGGGAAACTGATACCGCATCGCCGTTTGACCTAGTTCAGAGCCAGACCCAAAGCAATGCGGCGGAGGCGCGGCACCACCGCCGGAAATGAGCCGAATCTTTTTGCTATTGATCTTTATTTGCAATTACAGCATGGGGCCCAGCGAAGCAATTGACCGAAGCTGCGGAGTCCATGGACATTCAGTCTTCCCGAAGCCGCCTGGGCGGCAACGCTCGCAATGCGTCTGTCAAAAAAGGGCAGAAGCGCAAGATACCGGCGTTCTGGGTTCGCCAGTTTCACACGTGGCATTGGATGAGCAGTGCGATCTGCCTGGTGGGCATGATCCTGTTCGCCGTTACCGGGATTACGCTGAACCATGCGGCATCGATCGAAGGCGATCCCGTGGTGGTCAGTCTGGAGCGAGAGCTGCCTGAGGGACTGCTGGGGGAATTGTCGTCTGTTCCTGCGGGCGCGGGGCCGGATACGCCCATTCCGGCGGCGCTGAGCGAATGGCTCGGCGAGGAACTCGATATCAGCCTCAGAGGCCGCACACCCGAATGGAGCGAAATGGAGCTCTATGTTCCGCTGCCGCGTGCAGGGGGCGACGGGTGGATCGCGATCGACCGCAATACCGGCAGCGTACTCTATGAAGATACTGATCGGGGCCTGATCGCCTACCTCAACGATCTTCACAAGGGGCGGGATACCGGGCCGGCATGGTCATGGTTCATCGATATCTTTGCGGCTGCCTGCGTGATCTTCAGCCTTACCGGGCTGTTGCTGCTGCAGCTTCACGCGAAGAAGCGCCGTTCTACCTGGCCCATCGTCGGTGCGGGGGTGATTATCCCGCTCTTCCTCATGATCTTCTTAATGCATTGAGCAACAAGGAAAGACCTATGCGCAAACCCGTCATCCTCATTGCCACCGGTCTGATCGCCACACCTGCCGGCGCGCAGGAATTGAGCGTGAATATCGAAATTCCACGCCTGCGCGTTGCCGAATATCACAACCCCTACATCGCCGTGTGGGTTGAGGATGCGTCGGGCAAGGTCGCTGCCAATCTGGACGTTTGGTACGATGTCGATCTACGCGGCGAAGAGGGCACCAAATGGCTTCCCGATCTGCGGACATGGTGGCGCCGGACGGGGCGTTCCTTAAAGATGCCGGTCGACGGGGTCAGCGGCCCGACGCAAGCGCCAGGGCAGCACAGAGTGGATTTCAAGCAGGGCGCCCGCCCGCTCGGCAATCTTCCCCCCGGCTCCTACAAATTGCGTGTGGAGGCCGCTCGCGAGGTCGGCGGCCGTGAAATCCTGACCGTGCCGTTCCAATGGCCGCCCGCTGCGGCGAAGACTGCCACTGCGCAAGGAAAGACTGAGCTGGGCGCGGTGCGCCTCACCGTAAAACCCTGATTTGATTCCTACCGAGAGGAGATTTTTCATGTTCGCCAAACCAAGCCTACTCGCCGCCGGCTTCGCTATTGGCCTTGCCACTCTTGTTCCGGGCAAGGCCGAGGCTCACCGCCACTGGCTGCTCCCTTCCATGACGGTGTTTGCCGGAGAGGAAGAGCTCGTAACCGTGGATGCGGCAGCCTCCAATGAACTCTTCGTATTCGAACATCGCCCGCTGTCGCTCGACAGTCTGGTTGTAATCGGCCCCGATGGGCAGCCTGTCGATGCAAAGGTGCTCGGCAGCGGCGATTATCGCAGCATTTTCGATGTGCCGCTCACTATGCAGGGGACCTATCGAATTGCACTCGTTTCGGGCGGAGCGATGGGCTTCTACGAACTGAACGGCGAGCGTCACCGTATGCGCGCGGACAATGCGCAGGCCGCGCATGCTGAGCTGCCGGAAGGCGCAACCAATGTGCGTATCAGCGAGAATTCGTCGCGCACGGAAACTTTCGTGACGCTCGGCGCACCGAATGAAGTCGCGCTGGCCCCGACGGGGCAGGGCCTTGAAATGATCCCGGTTACCCATCCGAACGATATCGTTGCCGGCGAACCGGCAACCATGCGTTTCCTCCTGGATGGAGAGCCCGCAGCCGGCCTGGAGATCGAATTTGTCGAAGGCGGAACCCGCTATCGCGACAATGCCGGAATTCAGATGCTGGAAACGGATGCCGATGGCCAGGTGACGCTGACCGTTGAAGATCCCGGCATGTACTATCTCGAGGTCGGAGCCCGGCCCGAGGCAGCGGAAGGTGAAACGCCGCGGCGCGCATCCTATACGGCAGTATTGGAGTTCATGCCGCTTTGAGCGCTGGCCTCATCGAGTTTGACGAAGGGGAAGTGGCAGAATTGCTGCTTCCCCCGGTAGTTGCACGGCATACGATTGTGCCGCTCGATGGTGGCCGCACAATCGAATTGTCTGGCGAGACGATGGGCACGGGCTGGTCACTTGTGGCAGTCGTGGAACCTTCGCTCAATGTCGCAGCGCTCCGCAAAGCGCTGGAAGATTCGTTTTCTCCGATCATTGGCCAGATGAGCCAATGGGAAGCGGATTCTCAGATCAGCCGATTCAACCGTGCCCAACCGGGCAGCCGCATGGAAATATCGCGGCAGTTCGCCCATGTTCTGGACTGTGCGGTGCAAATTGCCGAGGCCAGCGATGGCGCTTTCGATCCGGTGATCGGTGCGGCGAGCGATCTGTGGGGCTTCGGCCCAGATGCGGGACCTCAGACTTTGCCGGAAGTGGAGGCAGCGGCGCAGACGCGTCACTTGTCTTGGCGTGACCTGGATTTGGGCGAGGGCGGTGCCGCGCCGCTGCAGCCAGGCGGCCTTCAACTGGATCTCTCGGCTATTGCGAAGGGCTTCGCGGTCGATCTGGGAATCCATGTGATCGAAGCGATGGGCATCCGCCACGCCTTGTTGGAGATCGGCGGAGAGTTTCGCGGGATGGGCGTGCGCGGCGATGGCTTACCCTGGTGGGTGGATGTCGAGCTTCCTCCGGGAAGCGACGCTCCCCACGCGCGCATCGGTCTTTCAGGATGGGCGTTGGCAACGTCGGGCAACTATCTTCGCAGACGCTGTTCGAGCGGGCGATCATGGTCTCACACGATAGATCCCGTCAGCGGCATGCCGCTTGCGGACAATGTGCAATCGGTCTCCGTCTTGCATCACGGATGCATGCAGGCAGATGCGCTTGCCACTGCCATAACGGTGATGGGGCAAGAGGCCGGCATCGCCTTTGCCGATAGGCACGCAATTCCCGCCAGGGTTGTGGCAGCGGGCGGGACTGCGACAAGTGCTGCTTGGCGCAGCTGGCTCGAATAGGGGGATGGAGCCATGATGCTCAAGATCGAAAATGTTCTGGACGAGGCCGGCGTCGGCAAGGTCAGGCAAATCATAGATGCCGGGCAGTGGGTGGACGGTAACGAGACGTCGGGCCACCAATCGCGCCTCACCAAACGCAATATGCAGTTGAAGCAGGGCTGCGATGAAGCGGCCGAGGCCGGGCGCATCGTGCTGGATGCACTTGGCAATACGCCAGAGTTCGTCGCTGCCGCCCTGCCTCTCAAAGTCTTCCCGCCTTTGTTCAATCGTTATCAGGGCGGCGAGGAGTTCGGCGCGCATGTCGACAATTCGATCCGCCGCGTTGCGGGCACGGATTTCCGCATTCGCAGCGATCTATCATGCACGCTGTTTCTCGAGCCCCCCGAAGCCTATGAAGGCGGCGAGCTCGTTGTCGAGGATCTCTTCGGAGAGCACCGCGTCAAGCTCTCGGCAGGCGATATGGTGCTGTATCCCGCATCGAGCCTTCACCGGGTGACGCCTGTTACCAAGGGCGCGCGCACCGCCTGTTTCTTCTGGCTGCAAAGCATGGTGCGCGACGATGGGGAGCGCGAGCAATTGTATAAGCTCGACTGTGCGATCCGGTCCCTTTCCGGGGAGAAGGGCGGCACGGATCCTAACGTGGTGGAACTCACCAACCTCTATCACAACCTTATGCGCCGCTGGGCCGACACTTGAGCCGTTGTAAAAGCGTTCCTTCGGACCTCATCAAGCAACTGAAAAACAAGTAAAATATAGGCGCCCGCTTCCCCGGATGCGCTGTTACAAACCTTTCTTATTGCAAATAAGCCGCAATAGTATTGACATAATGAGAATCATTCTCGATAGCGCGCGGCGAGTTTGATCAATTATCCAGAAGGGGGTCTTCCGTGGGGAAGCATATGACATCGCGCACATCTGGCGGCAGGGCTGCGGCCGGCTTTGTTGCATTGGGCTGCGTCGGTTTTATCGCGAGCGCGCCGGTTGCTGCACAAGAGCAGGGCGAACCGACCAGGCTTGAGGGCGTTACCGTCACAGATACGGCGATCGAAGAGGGGTACCAGGCAGAGACGGTCACTTCGCCCAAGTCGACTGCACCGCTTGTCGATACGCCGCGGGTCGTCAATGTGATCACCGAAGACGTATTGGCGGATACGGCGTCCTTCTCGCTCGAAGACGCGCTGCGCACCGTTCCCGGGATCACGCTGGGTGCAGGCGAAGGCGGTACAGCCAGTGCCGATATCCCGCTTATCCGCGGTGTGGACGCGACAGGCGACGTGTTCGTCGACGGCGTGAGAGACATTGGGTCCCAGTCCCGCGAGACCTTCGCTGTCGAACGCGTGGAAGTGTTCAAGGGCCCGAGCAGTGCCTTTGGCGGCCGCGGCGCTGCCGCAGGCGGCATCAACATGGTCAGCAAGCTAGCGCGCAAGGGCAATGTCCTGGGCGTCACGCTGACGGGCGGCACAGACGATTTCAAGCGCATCACGCTCGATGCGAACCAGGAGCTCAGCGATGGCGCTTCGGTGCGGCTTGCGGCTCTATGGCACGATGCGGACGTGGCAGGACGCGATGCGGTGTTCAGCGAGCGCTGGGGGTTTGCCCCTTCGGTGACTTTCTATCCTGTAGACAGCACCCATGTGACTATGGGCTTCTATCACTATGAAACTGACGGAATACCCGATTATGGCCTGCCACTGACGGGCAGCTTCGGCACGGTGCGCCGGCCGGCGGATACCGATCCCGACAACTTCTACGGCTTGCTCTCGCGCGATTTTCAGAAGACCAACGTCGATAGTGGCACGCTTCAGATCGAACATGAATTCGGTGGCGGTTGGGTTCTTTCGAACACCGCGCGCTACAGCGATGCCGTCAACGATTACATCGTCACCAATCCGGACGACAGCAAGGGCAATGTCGCCAATGGACTGGTCTGGCGGGGTGTGAAGAGCCGCAACTCGCATAGCCAGTCCTTTGCGAACAACCTCAACCTTTCGGGTGTTTTCGAAACCGGCTCCATCCTCCATTCGGTCTCGTTCGGTGCGGAGTACAGCAACTCTGACTCGTCCAATCTCGCCTATGACGTCGATACCGGTGAGAGCGATTGCGCCGTCGAGGGCTTTGGCAATTATAACTGCACGACGCTGGACGATCCCGATCCCACCGATCCATGGGATGGATCCGTCACGCCGCGCGACACGCCGTCCCTGGCCAGCGCAGAAGACTTCAGCCTCTATGCCTTCGATACGATTACCATCGTGCCGCAATTCCTGCTGAATGGCGGCGTGCGTTGGACCAGCTTTTCAGCAGAGGCTTCCGGTTCGGGCCGCGGGGGACCGTACGAAGCGGAAAACTCGGCGGACTTCTTCAGCTGGCAAGGTGCCGCGATCTTCAAGCCGAGCGAACAGACCAGCCTCTATTTCTCCTATGCCAATGCGAAGACGCCTCCGGGAACGACGGTCGGCGAAGGGGCGGAAAATCTCGGCGGCAACAACGCCCTGCAGGAGCCGGAGACGACCGAGAACTGGGAAGTCGGTGCCAAGGCCGAACTGCTCGACGGCGGGCTGTCGCTGACTGGCGCGGTGTTCCAGGTCGATCGCAAGAACGTGATCGAGAACGATCCGATCGCTGGCCCCATTCCGCTGGCCAATGCGGCGCGAATCCGCGGTTTCGAACTGGGCGCAAGCGGCCGGGCAGGACCGGTCACCATCTTTGCCGGTTACACTTTCCTCGACAGTGAATTGCGCGATGAATCCGATGATGACGGCAACGTCCTTCCGCAGACGCCGAAGCACAATTTCACGGCAACGGCCTCTGTGGAGGTGACACCGCAATTCACTGTAGGCGGCGGCGCCTATCACTCATCGAAGCGTTTCGCCGACACAGGCAATCTGATCTGGGCGGACGGCTATTGGCGCTTCGACCTCAATGCATCCTACCAGGTCACCGATGAACTGGGTGTGCGCGTTAACGTCCAGAATGTGGGTGACGAGCGCTACATCAAGAAGATCCGCAATCCGCACTTCGCCGTGCCGGCGGAAGGGCGGCAAGCGCTGATATCGCTCATCTACCGCCGCTAGTCGGTGGTGGTGAGCCATGCCACAACGTCTCTGCAACATTACGTTGAGAATGACTTGCATTACCACATCTAACCGGGAATGGTATCGGGGATGGACGTTGGTGGGATGACTTTGGATTCGGACCGGCGAGCGCACGCAGGGACCGCGGATGGCGGGCTCGAAAATGGCGCTCCCGGTCCGGTTTCCGATACCGTTGCAGTGGCATACGCTCCTGCCGGGCGCTATTCGGCGGACAAGCCGCGGCTGCCGGTGCTGGCGGGTATTGTCGCCATCCACCTTGCTCTCTTCGCCTTGGCTGTAAGTGTGCGGTATGAAGCCGATCTGCGGGAGAGGAGTGAACGGCTCGCCACTTTCTCCGTGAGCGAGCCCTCGCCGCCGCCGGCAGATAAGGTCGAGCCCGAAAACCCGGCACCCGCGCCGCTCGTCACGCCGCCGCAGCGTATCGCGCTACCCATGCCGAATGCAGTGCAGATGGTCACCGTGCCGCTGGACGCGAAACCGCCCGAAAGCGCTGCACCGCCAGTGACAGTGCCCGTGGCCAAGCCGGCGCCGCCTGCGCCCGTAACGGCGCCGGACTTCCTGGCCGGCCAGCTCAACAATCCCGGACCTTCCTATCCCTATCTCTCGCGCAAGGCGCATGAGGAAGGCGTGGTTCTGCTGCGTGTTCTCGTGAGCGCCGAAGGCAGCGCGAAGAATTTGGAATTGGAGAAGTCGAGCGGCTATTCAAGATTGGATAAGGCCGCGCTCGCCACAGTGCGCAAATGGCGGTTTCTGCCTGCGCGCCGTGCAGGCGAGGCGGTAGAGGCCTGGGTTATCGTGCCGGTGACATTTTCCCTCGGCTGAGCGAAGCATGCCCCGGGGGAAAGCGACACGCCGTTAGTTGCAGGAACTGACCGTTACTGCAGGCGCTGGGTTGTAGATTTGCGAGAGATCGCGATCGTCCCTGACATACATGGCCGCGAATTTCCGGATCGGCGAATCCGGAATGAATGTGCCCAGAGCCACGGGTTCGTAGTCATAGAACACTTCGGCAACCATAATGGCATAGCCGTCTTCAGCGGTAACTCTGCGGTCGGCAGGGCCCATGCCCACAAAGCCTGTCCCGCTCTCACCATCGCCTTCGACACCGTAGCTGGAAGTATAAGGCGCATCGCCAAAGCACCTTTGCCAGTGGATCCATTGTCCGCCGTCGTCATTGACTTCCAGGCTGGAGAGGATGAGCCGGCCATTTGTGTCGAGATTCAGCCCGGAGGACTGGAGCTCGGAAGCGAGGAAGGACTGGTTCACGTCATATTCGCGAAAGCGGGGCGTGCCGCTGACGGATTCTTCCTTGGCGCGCGAGGCGTTATCCGCAAGCGAAACGGCGAGCTGGCTGACCCGCATATGTGTGAGCGTGTAGTTGGCCACTTCGATCCCGCCGAGGCCAAAGATCAGCAGCACCGGCAGGCTGAGCGCGAATTCGGTTATGGCAACAGCCGAGCTGTCGCGCAGCAAGGCGCGCAAGCGCTTCAGGCCGCGAAATGGCCGGGAGATCATGGCGTCGGACATATCTGCACCGTCGGTCTTTCGGTCTGCGAAGCAAATGGCTGATTTCGAAGGATGGTCGAGCCAGTGACCGTACCCGTCGGAGATGCTCCCACCAGGTGCCAGAAGGGGAACAGCCGATCGTAGCTGACGTCTACATCGTAAACGACCACATCGTCCGCGCCGCCAAGGCCGTCCATGGACATATCGCTGTCCCACGCACCGTTGTCATTGGCGTCGATGAAGCATTCATCGTCGTCATATTGGTCATTGCCGTTCGTATCGGTGAAGTCTTCAGGCTCACCGACATCGTTGAAATCCTGATAGTTCCGGCGCGAGAAGTTGAAGGTCGCGTTGGGGATGACCGACCTGACCTGGTTCCTCACATAATCGTCGATCGCGTCCTGATTATCGAGCCCGCTTTCAAGGCTGGCGTCTCGGCCCGCATCCTGCAGGGCGCCCTGCAAGGTGGAGCGGATATAGACCATGTGGCCGAGATCGAAGATGGCCGTGACCACCATCATCAGGACAGGCGCGATCAGCGCGAACTCGACCAGCGAGGCACCCTCGGTCGAATGCAGCAGCTTGCGGATCTTGTGGATCATTCGCCGAGCCTCAGATCGGCGACCTGCGAGGCAATGAACTTGAATGTATTGCGCAGTTCACTGGTGTCGCTCGAATAATAGGCACGGTCACCGCTCGCGCAGTTTTCCAGTGCAGTCGTCATCGACGTACCGAAAGCAATCACCCAGATGGTTATGCCCTGCGCTTTGACCGCTTCGCAAGCGAGGGAGAAGCGCTGGGTGTGGATTGCCTCCAACTCGCCCCAGTCGTTCGTACCCGCCGGCGCGACGCGATGGCTGATCTCCTGGATGCCGTATGCAGAGTATCTATCGCCGATGGCATCCATGTTGCCATCGGTCATGAAGATCAGGTGCCTTGTGACGGAGCGTACATCGCCTTCATTCACGTTGCTTGCGAAGATACCGTTCGGGCTAGAGAGTCGACCGCCCCAGAGCATGCCAACATCGTGATAGGTATTGCCAGTCGCGACCAATTGGTAGTCGAGATAGTTGGCAAGCCATGCAGGGACCTCTGTCGACGACGTATCGATTTCCTGAAAGAGCTTCATGGGAGCAGGGCAAGCGCCATCATATTCAGAATTTTGGCGGCCATCTTCGTAGACCATGTCGCCCCAGATCGGCCTCCAATAGGTATCCGCATCATCTTCAGGATCTTGTGGTGCAAGATTGATGTCGAGGTCGTACATTTCATCCGGTAGCGGAACGAACGTTTCGGTTGGTTTGGTGCCCCTTTCTTCGATGCATCCATTCCAGCGCGAGGTCTCGGTGCCGAAGCCGCTCGCTTCCCCCCTAGCTTGCATCGAGGCGAGATATTCCATGTCATACGTACCAGACGCGTTTGTCCTCGCCGTTTCTGGATCGAAGCTATCAACAATGTTGACGTTGGCGCGCGTTCTGAAGTTGCTGGTATTGACGAGTGATCGATTCCATTCCCATTTCGTGAATTTCCACTTGGGATTGTCTTCGTCGAATGTTGTGACTTGCGTCCTAACATCGCGCCTGCACCGGTCGCGTCTATTATTCCATTCTCTCAGGTCATAAGTCGTCGTAATTTCGTCATCGGGATAGCCGCCCTCGACCACGGGATTGTTGCCGTAATTTTCTGCCCAACGCCGGCAGTCCCGTCTGCGATTGAAATCGTAGGTCGTTTCGGTTGTGGTGGAGTCCTCGGTGATGTCACCTGCACGGTCGCGAAAGACTGCCTCTTTCGTGTAATAGGGCGTTTTCTCTCTGAAATAGGCTTCCGGCATATCGCCATCAGTGAGGATCTCGCTTGCATTGACACTCATCGAATAGGGCACGAAGCCGTATCGGATGCGGGTTTCGCCATCGACGACCGCGTTGGCCACCGTTTCATGGAAGTCGCGCACAGCGTCACGCAAACCGGCAATCCTGCTGCCGCCCATCGAACCGGTCGTATCCAGCACGAACATCACGTCGGAGTTGGAAAGCTGAAGCTCGGCCATGCATTCGACGGACAGATCGACTTGCTCATATTTGAAAAGCTGCATCACAACGGTCGGGACGGTCGCCGTGGCGGTGCCCGTTACCTGGCCCTGATCGTTGTCGTCGGAATCGAAGGTGACGTCGAAGGCATCGACAGCCCCTTCGTCGAAATTGGCTTCGAACATCAGATCGGCCTTGGCCTGTTCGGAGCTGTTATATTCACCGCTTGCGCTCATCGCGCGGCGTCCCGCCAGCACGCCTGCGTCGCATGCGGACTGCAGCTGCGTCTTGGCCATATAGGCGCGGCTCACGTCCACGCCGCCGCCTATCATCGCGGCGATCGGGAAGATCGAGCCGGCGACAATGGCAAGAGTATTGCCCGAGCGATCATTAAGAAGTGAGGACAGGAAACCTCGAGTCGCGATGTTCTTGCTCACAGTAGTGCCCCTTTCGACCGCCCCCTGCGATCGTTTTCAAGATGCTGTTTTACAAGATGTTTTTTGTTCTGTTCTTGCGTAGACTGCACAGCAGAATTGCGCCCAGATTCAACCCGATTGAACGTTTATTCTTCCACTGCTTAAGTTCTGGTTAAGTTCTCGGCATCCCGCTGGTGCAGTTATCGGTGGGGGCGAACAAGAAGCCGCCGCCAACGTGCTGGGCCAGGCCGCCCAAGCAGTGAATGCAGAGAATTATATCGGTCGTTCCGTTTGGCCGTCTCCGCATTCGGCCGCTCTTGCGAAAAGCGTGGCGATTGTAAGCCAGGCTG
Organism: Alphaproteobacteria bacterium; assembly: GCA_030430365.1. GTDB lineage: Bacteria > Pseudomonadota > Alphaproteobacteria > Sphingomonadales > Sphingomonadaceae > Andeanibacterium. The sequence continues at coordinate 107,555 of JAUIFP010000002.1, forward strand.
CTATCGATGTCGGCAAGAGGAGAGGGAATTGGCCGAGCAAGATCGAAACGAGCTGTTCCAGCCGGGCCGTATCGCCGGAGTGGAACTCAAGAACCGGATCGTGATGTCCGCGATGACGCGGGGGCGCACGCCGGGCGGCGTGCAAGACGATCTCAACGTCGAATATTATGTCCAGCGGAGCGGGGCAGGGCTGATCATGGGGGAATCCTCCTCCGTTTCGCCTTATGCACTGGGGTTTTCCCGCAATAATCCCAGGATCTATTCCGAAGAACATGCAGCCGGCTGGAAGAAGGTGACCGACGCGGTCCACGCGCGGGGAACCCGTATGGCCCTGCAGCTCTGGCACTGCGGGCGAAACTCCCATCCTTCGATGCAGCCGGGCAACGTCATGCCTTTCGGCCCTTCCGCGACTCCGCCAAGTGACGAGATCAAGATCCGGCCTGGCGGCCTGCCGCCGGTTACCCCGCGCGAATTGCAGGTGGATGAGATCCCGTCGTTGCTTAATGATTACCGCAATGCGGCCAGGCGCGCGATGGAGGCCGGCTTCGACGCGGTCGAGGTTCATGCCGGCAACGGCTACCTGCTCGATCAGTTTCTGCGCGATTGTACCAACAAGCGAAGCGACGCCTATGGCGGATCGCCGCAGAACCGGGCGCGGCTGCTGCTGGAAGTGACCGAGGCGGTCTGCGAAATCTGGGGTGAGGACCGTGTGGGCGTCCGGATCTCGCCTGTGAACCGGGCCGGTTACGGCATGCATGACAGCGATCCACAGCCACTGTTCAATTGCGTTGTCGATGGGCTGCAGGCGATCGGTATTGGCTTTCTGGACGTCGTAGAGGGCGAAACCACTGAGAATGCAGTGCCGCCTCCCTTCGACTTTGACGATCTACGGAGCCGTTTCCAGGGCACCTATATCGCCAACAACCTCTACACACCCGAACGTGGGAATGCGGCCATACGCAGCGGCCATGCCGATCTGGTGGCATTCGGCAGGCCATTCGTCTCCAACCCGGATCTGGTCGAGCGTTTCAGGCTAGGTGCGGAGCTGAGCGAAATGCGGCGCGAAAGCTACACGGGTGAGGGTGCCGTGGGCTATACCGACTATCCGACGCTGGAGACAGCCGCACCCTGACAAGCGCGCCAGAAGAGCTTCCCGAAAACGACACCCCCGTGTTGACGCTTTTCCCCGCCCAACATAGTTATCACGTTATCTAAATCATGTTTTGGCGTGCGGCTGGCGGTGTGTCCGGGGAGAGGTGATGAAGGGTTTGGGAGAGCGCATTCTGACAACGCATGTCGGGAGCCTGGCGCGTCCGGCGGCTTTGCTGGAGATGATCATTGATGAGGTGGCGGGCAATCCGCTCGATCAGGCCGCGTTTGCGGGATTGGTCGCCAGCAGTGTGAAGGATGTCGTGGCCAGGCAAGCCGAAGTCGGAATCGATATCCCGAGCGATGGCGAATTCTCAAAACCGGACTTCCATAACTACATCGTCAAGCGGCTCGGCGGGCTCAAGGTTGAGCCGCTGCAGCAGCGCGAAAGCGTCAAGAGCGGGATGTACTACCCCAAGCTGGCGGACGAATTCCCCGGCTTTATGCAGCAATATGGCGCGATGTTCCGCACCATGTGGCTGCCCCCGGAAATTCCGCGAGAGAAAATTGAAAAAGCGCTGGGCCAATCCGTGCCGCGCACAGTGGTCTCAGAGCCGATTACTTATACAGGGCAAGATGAGCTGCAGCGCGATCTTGGGAATTTTGCTGCGGCCTTGGCTCCGCATGATTTTGCCGACGCTTTCGTCCCAGCGGCCACACCTTCGCGCAGTGATGCCAATGCGGACGAGGTCTATTCGTCGGAAGAAGCCTATCTCTATGCTCTCGCCGATGCGATGCATGAAGAGTACAAGTCGATCGTCGATGCAGGCTATATGGTCCAGCTCGATTTGGGCCTGCCGTCCCGCAATCAGGTGCTATACGGAAAGAACAACCCCACAGATGCGGAACTGCGCAAGGCCTCGGAAATGCAGGTCGAGGCCTATAACCATGCCTTGCGGGGCATCCCGGAGGACCGGGTGCGTTACCATTTGTGCTGGGGCAGCATGAACACGCCGCACACCACCGATGTGCCTCTTACCGAATTCATCGACCTGATCCTGAAGATCGACGCGAAATATTACGTTCTGGAAGGCGCCAATCCGCGCCACGAACATGAATGGATGGTCTGGAAGGACGTCGACCTGCCGCAGGACAAGGTGCTGGTTCCGGGCATTGTCAGCCACCAGACCAATGTGGTCGAACATCCCGAACTCGTTTCTTGGCGGATCCAGAACTACGCCAACGTGGTCGGACGCGAGCGCGTGATTGCCGGGACCGATTGCGGTTTCTCCCAAGGTTGGACGATGCAGCGCGTTCATGAGGAAGTGCAATGGGCCAAGCTCAAGGCATTGGTTGATGGAGCAGCGCTGGCCAGCAAGGCACTCTGGTAGCTCTCTAGTAGAGCGGCCTCAGGCGTCCGGGAATTTCTCCTGATAGATCTTGCCGTAGGGGCGCACCGCTTTCCAGATCAGGAAGATGGCCATAGGGCCAAGCAGCAGCTTCAGCGCCATCAGCACATAGCGCAGATCTTGCGGGGAGGGGGCGACGAAGTCGGTGAGGAAGCCGACTAGGAACGGCCCCAAGGAGCCGCCGATAGCGGTCATCCCGGCGCCGTACATCACGTTGATCTGGGCACGCATTTCATTGGGCGTCGTTAGCTGGATCGCCGCCATCAGCGGCGGCCCCGCCATGATGCCGAAGGCTCCGGCCAGCGAGGCGAAGATCAGTGCAAGCCAGGGATTGGGCATCATCGGGGCAGCGGCAAGCAGCGGCCAGGCGATGATATTGACGATGAAGACGACGCGCAGATTGGCATCCGGCCTGCGTTCGCCCATCCATTCGGCAAGCTTCGCCCCGGCGACCAGGCCGGCCACCGTTGCCACCAGCGACATGATGCCCATGATCGGTCCGGCGACTTCCGGGCCCCAGCCATAGGTGCGTTCATAGAAGGCCGGCATCCAGCCTGCGAAGGCATGGTTCATCGTGGCGAGCAGGATGGTTCCGGTCAGCAGCGGCCAGTGCAGCTTGCCCTTTTCGGCCACGAAACCGAACACTTCGCGAACCGGATAGCCTTCCGGCTTGGTGCCGCCCTTGCGCGGGGGCTCGGGCACCGTGCGCCACATCAGCAGGGCAACGATCAGGCCGGGCAGCCCCACGATCATGAAGACCAGCTGCCAATTATGGATCACGCCGATCGGTTCGACATGGGTTGGCGGAATGTCGGCCAGCAGGCCGTAAAGCACGCCGCCTATGAGCAAAGACAGCGCAGCGCCGCCCGTGACACCGCCTGAAAGAAACGCATAAGCGCGCGGCAGCATCTTGCGCGATACCGCATCGGCCACCATCGAATAGGCGCCGCTAGTATTGACCGATTCCGCGCTGCCGGTGACGAAGCGGCAGACGAACAGCGTCGCGTAATTCTGGGCCACGCCGCATACTGCCGTGGCAAAGCTCCAGACCGCCAACGCGCCGGCAATCAGGTTGCGGCGGGAACCGCGGTCGATCAGCCGGGACATGGGAAGACCGACCAAGACATAGGGCAGGGTGAAGGCGAGACCGAGCAGCCAGCCCATTTCCGTGTCGGTCAGCCCGAAGTCGCGCTTCATCGGTTCGACGAACAGCGCCATGACGCCGCGGTCGACATAGGAAAGCATGGAAACCAGGGCCAGCAGGCCGACAGTGTACCAGCCGCGCGGGATCGTCTTGTCCGCTTCGGCTTCGATCTCGGCAGACGGTTCGCCCGCCTTGCCCGTTTGGTCCTTGGTCAATTGTCCTACCCTCTCCCCTGCAGCATGAAACTGGCCCAAGGCAGCATCAGGCGGAGGAAATTACTTATCGCGTTAAGAGCCTTATCTCGGTCATCTTGGCTTTTTGCGCAACAGGGAACTGGAAAATGAACGTTAATCCGTTCAAGTTGCCCGGCTCGCAACTGCGTGATAGGCGGAATGTATGAGCTATTGCGACACTTGTGTTGTGCGGAATCGCGCGATTTGCGCGGCGCTGGATGCCGAGGAGATCAAGGCAATCAGCGGCATCGGCCGCCGGCGTAAGCTGGAAGCGGGTGAGTCGCTGATCTGGGAAGGCGACGATTCGCTGCTGGTCGCCAACGTTATCGAGGGGGTCCTCAAGCTCTCTACCGGAACGGAAGACGGACGCGAGCAGATCGTGGGCGTGGTCTACCCGTCCGATTTCATCGGCCGCCCCTTCGGATCGACGACGCGCCACAGTGTCACAGCACTCACCGATGCGAATGTCTGCGTTTTTTCACGCGCCGATTTTGACAGTTTTGCCGCGGATCATCCCGCGCTTGAAAACAAGCTGCTGCGCCGCACGCTGGCCGAACTCGACAGAACGCGCAAATGGATGCTGTTGCTCGGCCGCAAGAATGCCGAAGAGAAACTTTCGACCTTCCTGCTGGAAATGTCGGAAAGACTGACCGAACCGGGTTGCGAGAGCATGGACGGCGCCTTGGATAACTTCGAGCTGCCCTTTTCGCGTCAGCAGGTGGCCGACGTTCTGGGCCTGACGATCGAAACCGTCAGCCGCCAATTTACGCGTTTGAAGAAGGAAGGTGTCGTTGATCTGCCTTCACGCCGCGCGGTCAAGATTCTTGACCGGCGCGCGCTCGAATCGCGCGCCGGCTGAAATATCCAAGTCAGAATGAGAAGCCGACACCGGCGCTGAGCACCCATGGATCGAGCTTGTGCCGCGTGGCGATGACTTCGGTTCCGCCGGCGAACCAGTGGGCTGAAGTTTCGAGGAAATATTTCTTCGCATCCAGGCTGACCGCAAGGCCGCTTTCGCCGATCGGAACGTCCACCCCGGCCTGCAGGGCAAGGCCGAACTTGTCGTTCAGGCGGAAGCTGTCCGCGCCCAGGCCGACAGCGGCCGCGCCGGGCTGTTCGTCGACGAAGATGAAATAGGTCGGACCGGCACCGACATAGGGCTTAATCGCGCCGGCATCGACGTGATATTTGAGCGTGAAGGTCGCGGGAATGATCTTTGTATCCGCCACCAGTTCCGCGCCGGGCAGGCCGGTGGTGCCGTCCACATCGTGCTGGGTGACGCAGCAGATCGTTTCGACCGAGATATTGTCGGTGAAGAAATATTCGATCGCCACGGTGGGCACGTAGTTGTCGTTCGCTTCGGTTTGCGTGCCGGCAGGCAAGGGCACTACATCAACATTGACTTCGGTGATCTCGCCATTCGGCAGCACGGCGGTTCCGAGGAGCTTGATCTGCAACTTGCCCGCATTGTCCGCCGCATGCGCGGGGTTAGAGAGGGTGAAAGCGGCAGCCAGTGCTGCGGCAGCGGTCATCTTACGCATTATCGTATTCCCATCCGCCGTAGTGGCCGCCCTTTGCAGCCCAGGGTGTTTACGGCGTGAAGGCACCTCTTTCACCGGTGCGGGTGCGAAACATTGATCCGTCGCAAATCGGAAAAATCTGGAAAAATGCGCTTTTTCTCTTGAGGCATGGAGTTTTGACAGTGATCAATGTGGGCGCGGACGGCCGGGGGCACTGGCCTTCGGGACAGATGGAGGAATTGATCCCATGGAACAGCTCGTATCCCGGGCAGGGCTCTGGTTCGTTATCGTGATCGTTGCGGTCATGGCAGCGGCCATGGCCCACGATGGCGGTTTTGCCATCCATATGATGATCGTCGCACTGGCGGCTCTGATCGGACTATGGGTAAGCGTAAGCGGGGCGGACTATGCCGCAATCGCCAAGGGTATTCTGCGGACGCCCGATGAAGGCAAATATGATGACGATCCCATCCGCTGGGGTGTCCTTGCCACGGTTTTCTGGGGGATCGCCGGTTTTCTGGCCGGGGTATTCATC
>JAUIFP010000053.1 GCA_030430365.1 Alphaproteobacteria bacterium
GTGAAGGAGGCGCTGCACGATGTCGGCGTTTCCGGAATTACCGTGACCGAAGCCAAAGGTTTCGGCCGTCAGAAGGGTCACACAGAACTCTATCGCGGCGCAGAATACGTCGTCGACTTCCTTCCCAAGGTTAAACTCGATGTCGTCGTGAGCGACGACCTGGCGGAGCGCGTGGTGGAAGCCATCGCTTCTGCTGCGCAGACCGGACGGATTGGTGACGGCAAGATATTCGTGACGCCGGTGGATACCGTTTTGCGGATCCGCACCGGTGAGCGCGACGACGCTGCGATTTGAAGCGGCGAGGATAATCAGGGGTATTTCGCCGGGCGGGGATCGGCCGGCAAAATCAAGCGACAACAGTCCAGGCTATTGGAGGAACTAAGATAATGGCCAGTGCAAAAGATATCGTAAAACGGATCAAGGATGAGGAAATCGAATGGGTTGACGTTCGCTTCACCGATCCGAAGGGCAAGTGGCAGCACCTGTCCATGTGCGCCGACGTGATCGACGAAGACGCGCTGGAAGAGGGCCTGATGTTCGACGGCTCCTCCATCGAAGGCTGGAAGGCGATCAACGAATCCGACATGATCCTGAAGCCGGACCTCGACGCCGTTTATGTCGATCCGTTCAGCGCCACGCCGATGCTGATCGTGATCTGCGACATCGTGGAACCCAGCGACGGTTCGCTTTACGGCCGCGATCCGCGTTCGACCGCGAAGCGCGCCGAAGCCTATGTGAAGACCGTGGGCCTGGGCGATACGGTCTATGTCGGACCGGAACCCGAATTCTTCATGTTCGACGATGTGCGCTTCGAAACCGGCTATGACCGGTCGGCCTATTTCATCGACGACGTGGAACTGCCGACCAATACCGGCAAGGTCTATGAAGGCGGCAATCTGGGCCACCGTCCGCGCGCCAAGGGCGGCTACTTCCCCGTCCCGCCGGTCGATCCGGTGATGGACATCCGTGCCGAAATGGTCACCACCATGATGGAAATGGGCCTGCCCATGGACAAGCAGCACCACGAAGTGGCCGCTGCCCAGCACGAACTCGGCCTGACCTTCGGCAAGCTGCTGGAAACCTGCGACCGCGTGCAGGTTTACAAGTATGTCGTGCATCAGGTTGCCGCGGCCTACGGCAAGACGGCCACCTTCATGCCCAAGCCGATCAAGGACGATAACGGTTCCGGCATGCACACCCACATGTCGATCTGGGACGGCAGCAAGAACACCTTCTCGGGCAATGGCTATGCCGGCCTGTCCGACACCTGCCTTTACTACATCGGCGGTGTGATCAAGCACGCCAAGGCGATCAACGCCTTCTCCAACCCGACCACCAACAGCTACAAGCGTCTGGTGCCGGGCTTCGAAGCGCCCGTGCTGCTGGCCTATTCGGCCCGCAACCGCTCCGCTTCCTGCCGTATTCCCTACGGCTCGGGCGAGAAGTCGCGCCGTGTGGAATTCCGTTTCCCGGATCCGCTGTGCAACCCGTATCTGTCCTGCTCCGCGCTGCTCATGGCGGGCATCGACGGGATCCAGAACAAGATCCATCCGGGCGAAGCCATGGACAAGAACCTTTACGACCTGCCACCGGCAGAACTCGCCGAGGTTCCGACCGTTTGCGGATCGCTGCGCGAAGCGCTGGAAGCGCTGGCCGCAGACCACGAATTCCTGCTCCAGGGCGATGTGTTCACCAAGGACCAGATCGACGCCTATATCGAGCTGAAATGGGAAGAAGTGTATCGCTGGGAAATGGCTCCGAGCCCTGTCGAATTCGACATGTACTACTCGGCCTGATTCACCCAGGTGACGAAATCGAAAGGGCGGGGCCGATGGCTCCGCCCTTTTTCGTGCCCGCCGTCCCCCTCTCCGGCCCCTGCGCCAGGCCTTCCGGCAAACTGTTACAAAAAACCATTTTCCAACACAGGAAATCGTGTCCTAGTTGATTCGCCTCCGTTGAAACGACTCGAGGCGACTTCCCATGAACTACCAGCCCAAACCCGCAGATTTCTGCGCATCTCCCAGCATCGAGCGCCCTCGCCCGCGCATGATCGGCCTGCAAGGCATTGCACTGATCAAACGTTTCGAAGGATGCGGGCGAAAGCGTGCCGACGGGCGCTATGGCGCCTATCCCGATCCCGGCACGGGCGGCGCGCCATGGACGATCGGATGGGGCGCCACGGGCCGCGATATCGGCCCCCAGACTGTCTGGACGCGCCAGCAATGCGATGCCCGGCTTGAAGCCGACCTGGCCCGCTATGCCGCGCAAGTCGCCCAGGCCCTGCAGGATGCCCCCACCAGCCAGGCGCAATTCGATGCCCTCACCAGCTTTCATTACAACACCGGAGCCATCGCCCGCGCCACGCTGACGCGCAAGCATAGGGCCGGCGACTTTGCGGGCGCTGCTGCCGAATTCGGACGATGGGTGAGAGCAGGTGGCCGGGTTCTGCGCGGGCTGGAACGCCGGCGCGCGGCCGAAAAAGCGCTCTATTGCTCGGCCGAAGCCGGCTCTTCCGTCTCTTCGGATTCGTCGGACTCTTCGGAGACGCAATACTGATGCTGTCCGCCCGGAGTGCCGTCCTTGCCGCTGCCATCGGGCACCGGCGTGCCGAGCTTTTCGGCGGCCACGGCAGCGGCGATCATGCCGTCTTGCTCATCGGCGGAGAGCCGTTCCCAGCCGTCCGGGCCAAGCCGTTCGAGCGGGCGGTAACGAATCTTGTATTGCATCCGCGCGGAGCCTTCGACCCAATAGCCGAGATAGACGAAGGGCAGATCTTCTTCCGCGGCGCGGCGGATGTGATCCAGGATGATGTAATTGCCGATGCCGGAGCGGCTGTCATGGTCGGGATCGTAGAAGCTGTAGATCATCGAAAAGCCGTCGCTCTGCCGATCTGTCAGGCAGGCGCCGACCAGCCGGCCGGGTTCGCCGCTTTCGGTCGGCTCGCGATATTCGACCAGGAAACTGCTGACCGGCGTATGTTCCACCATGTCCGCGAAATCGACTTCATCCATCGACGCCATGCCGCCGCCGGGATGGCGCACGCCCAAATAGCGGCGCAGCAATTCATATTGTTCGTTGGTCGCCCAGGGGCGGCACTCGGTCGCGATCAAATCGCCGTTGCGCCGGGCGTTGCGCCGCTGCGTCGAGGAGGGGCGGAAATCCTTGGCCGCGACGCGGACCGAAATGCATGCCCGGCAATTGGCGCAGCTGGGCCGGTAGGCGACTGTCTGGCTGCGGCGAAACCCGATCCGGCCGAGCGCATCGTTCAGCGAATCCGCATGCGGCCCTTTGAGCTCCGTGAAGACTTTCCGCTCCATCCGCCCAGGAAGGTAGGGGCATGGCGCCGGACTGGTCACATAAAAGCGTGGGAATCGAATGGGTGCCGTCACAGGGCTAGCGCGCCTTCCTTCTTCAGGTGTCCGTCCTAATGGCGTGCCCCTTCTATGCAGACAGGACTCGCCTGTTGAAACAACCTTAACCAAGAATCTTGGTTAACGGAGTCTTATTTTGCACAGAAGAGCGGTGAGAAGGCCCGAGTGACCCGTTTCAGATCAGTTCAGCTCGACTTGGCTTACCGAATATCCCTGGGTCCTGAGCGCATCGATCAGTGATTCAAGCTGTTCGCGGTCTCTGGCTTCGCATTCGATATCGGTCACGAGGCCCTTCGCCGGCAGATTGGTGAAGATCCGCTGGTGATAGATTTCCAGGATATTGACGTGATGCGCATCGAATTCGTGCATCACCTTGAACAGCGAGCCGGGGCGATCCTGCAAGTGGATGCGCAAGCGTGCGAGCCGCCCGGAACGCGCCAGATCGCGCAGCAGCACATTGGCCAGCAGCCGCGTGTCGATATTGCCGCCGCACAGCACCAGCCCGACATTGCGCCCGGCGAACTTCTCCGGATGGGCGAGCACGGCCGCAAGACCGGCAGCCCCTGCGCCTTCGACCACCGTCTTTTCGATCTGCAGCAGCAGCGCCAGCGCGCGTTCCAGCGTTTCCTCGTCGACCAGCACGATCTCGTCGACCAGATCCTTGAGCACTTTCGAAGTGAACTCGCCCGGCTGCTTCACGGCGATGCCTTCGGCCAGCGTGTCCCCGCCGCTCGGCAAATCCTCGCCGCTGAGCTTGGCATACATCGAAGGATAAAGCTGCGCCTGCACGCCGATCAGCCCGATATCGGGCTTCAGCGCACGGGCCGCGGTCCCCATGCCGGAAAGCAGGCCGCCGCCGCCGATCGGGATCGCCAGCATGTCGATCTCCGGCGCATCCTCCAGCATCTCCAGCGCTACAGTGCCCTGCCCCGCCGCCACATCGGGATCGTCGAAGGGATGAACGAAAGTCAGGCCCAGCTGCTTTTCCATGCTGAGGGCATGTTCATAGGCTTCGTCGAAGCTTTCCCCTTCAAGCACGACCTTGCCGCCGACCTGCTCGGTCTGCATCACCTTCACCATCGGCGTGGTGCGCGGCATCACGATAGTGACCGGCACGCCCAGCCGCGTTCCGTGATAGGAAAGGCCCTGGCTGTGATTGCCCGCGGAAGCCGCGATCACGCCGCGCTTGCGCTGCTCTTCCGTCAGCAGCAGCAGCTTGTTGAGCGCACCGCGCTCCTTATAGGCGGCGGTGAATTGCAGGTTCTCGAATTTCAGCCAGACATTGGCGCCCGTAATTTCCGACAGCGTCTTGCTGTGATGGGTCGGGGTATGCACCACCGAGCCTGCGATGCGCTTGGCCGCGGCCCGCACATCGTCAAGCGTCAGGTGCGGCGTATTCTCGCTCGCTTCCGTTTGAAGGGCAGATGTCTCGCTCATAGTCAGCGGCCCGTAACGGAATTTGTCGCATAAGGGAAACAAGCAATCGCTTTAAGGCGAAACGCGGCGCGCCGCGGCGCGCATTGCCTGCGCCGCATTTGCATTTCCGCACCGGAGGCGGCAGAGGGCGTGACATGACTGATTCAACGAAGATCGCATTCCTCGGCATGGGCGTCATGGGCGGCCCGATGGCCGGACATCTCGCGCGCGCAGGCCATGAGGTCACCATCTACAACCGCACCGTTTCGCGTGCCGAAGAGCGCAGCAAGATGCTCGCCGATGAAGGGCTGACCGTGAAGGTCGCCAAGACGCCGGCCGAAGCCGCGGCAGGGCAGGATGTGGTGATCACCTGTGTCGGCAACGATGCCGATCTGGCGCAGGTGGTACTGGGCGAAGAAGGCGTGCTGGCCGCGATGAAACGCGGCGCCCTGTTCATCGACCACACGACCGTTTCGGCCAAGATCGCGCGTGAAATCGCCGCGCAGGCGGACTCGCTGGGCCTGCAGGCAGTCGACGCGCCCGTATCGGGCGGCCAGGCCGGCGCGGAAAACGGCGCGCTCTCCATCATGTGCGGCGGCTCGGACGAAGCCATGGCAGTGGCGACGCCTGCCATGGATGCCTATGCCGGGCGGATTGTCCATGTCGGCGGCGTGGGCGCTGGCCAGACCACCAAGATGGTCAACCAGATCTGCATCGCAGGCGTTCTAGCGGGCCTTTCGGAAGCGGTGCGCTTCTCCGACGCGGCCGCTCTCGACATGCCCAAGGTGCTCGAAGCCGTATCGGGCGGTGCTGCGCAAAGCTGGCAGATGGAAAACCGCTGGAACACCATGGCGAAGGACGAATTCGATTTCGGCTTCGCGATCGACTGGATGCGCAAAGATCTGGCCATTGCGCTGGGCGAAGCGGAAGCGCTGGGCGTTTCCATGCCCGTCACGGCACTGGTCGACCAGTTCTACAAGGAAGTGCAGTCCATGGGCGGTGGCCGGCAGGATACCAGTGCACTAATGCGCAGGCTCCCCAAGGGTAAGTCCAAGGGCTGAGCAATTGCAGGCGGCGCGCCTATGCGCGGCACTGGCCGCGGCTCTGCTTGCCGCCTCCCCAGCCGCCGCGGACACGCTGCTCGACAATGTAAACGGGATTTCCATCGCCCGCGACGGAGCGATCACGCGTTTCCACGCCATGACGATCCGCGATGACGGGATCATCCTGCAGATCTTCGAACGCGGTGAAAAACCGCCTTCCAAGGTGGATTACCGGATCGACGGCGACGGACGGACCGTGATCCCCGGCCTGGTGGATTCGCATGTCCGCCTGATGGATACCGGTTTTGCCGCAATCGGGCTGGACCTCTCGGCCACCGTATCGCTGGCGGATGCGCAGGCGGAAATCGCGGCCTATGGCGCGCGCTATCCGGACCGTCCCTGGATCGTGGGCACCGGCTGGAACCAGGCGAACTGGGCGCTGGGCCGCTTGCCCACTGCCGCCGAGCTGGATGCTGCCGTGGCGGATCGACCCGTATGGCTGATCCATGCGGACGGAACGGCGGGCTGGGCGAACAGCCGCGCGCTGGAGCTGGCCGGGATCGATGCAGGCAGCGCCGATCCGGAAGGCGGACGCATCGTGAGGCAGAGCGGATCGAAAACGCCTGCGGGCGTGCTTATCGGCAATGCCATGCAGGCCGTGTCGGAAGAGCTGCCCAGGCCGCGCCCCGAAGACCGCGACCGCGCATTTCTGGCGGCGCAGGATTTGCTGATCAAGCGCGGCGTCACGGCCGTTGCCGATATGGGCACCACGATCGAGGATTGGCAAAGCTACCGCCGCGCAGGCGACGCCGGGACTCTGCGCCTGCGCATCATCGCCTATTCTGGCAGTGTGGACGACATGATGCTGATCGCCGGGCCGCAGCCGACGCCCTGGCTCTATGACGACCGTCTGCGCATGATCGGCTTGCGGCTGGTGCTCGACGGGTCGCTTGGCACGCGCAGCGCATGGCTCAAGGCGCCCTATACGGACGATCCGCAAGAAAGCGGGCTCACTTTGCTCGATCACGCGCAGCTTCGCAATCTGATGAGCCGTGCCGCGATGGACGGTTTCCAGGTCGCTGTGCAGGCCAGCGGCGACGGCGCAGTGGACGAGGCCCTTGCCGCCATCGAAGAGATTGCCGAAGCCTATCAGGGCGAAAGACGCTGGCGGATCCAAGCGGCGCAGCTTGCGGATCCGCTGGACTTCACGCGCTTCGCCAGTCACGGCATCGTCGCCTCCATGCAGCCGCTGCAGCAGATAGCGAACAGGGATATGGCCGAGGCACGGCTGGGCGAAGCTCGATTGAATGGCGCCTATGCCTGGCGCTCCATCTTCGATGCCGGCGCAGCGCTCAGCTTCGGTTCGGGGGCGCCCGAGATACTACCTGACCCGATCGCGGGTATCGCAGTGGCGGCCACGCGCGAAGACGATAGCGGGCAGCCCTTCGGCGGGTGGCAACCTCAAGAGACGCTAAGGCGCGAACAGGCCCTGGCCGCCTATACGGCAGGCGGCGCCTATGCCGGTTTCGGCGAAGGGCGCTTCGGGCGGCTGGCGGTGGGCGAACATGCCGACTTCCTGATGATCGACCGGGACCCGCTGCTCGCCGGCATGCAGGAACTGCGCGGCACCAAGATACTGCAAGTGTGGATCAACGGGCGGCTGGCCTATTCCGATGCCCCCGCCGACGCTGCGGAGAGCGAGGGCGGGGAAATCGTCGGGCGCTAGGCCGCCAGCTTAGCCTCTGATCGCGCCCATCCAGATCGTCACGGCAACTGCCCCCGGATCGGGGTGGCCGGCCGTGCGGTCCCCCATATAGGTGGAGCGGCCCCGGCGCGGCTGCATGCTGCGCGTCGCCTCGGCTCCGGCAAGCGCGGCCTCATGCATGGCGGCGATCCGTGCGGCCGCATCGCCCTGATTCGCAGCGAAAGCCTCCGCAGCTGGCACCAGCGCGTCCAGCATCGTCCTGTCGCCCGGCGATGCCCCGCCCAGTTCCATCATGCCTTCGCAGCCGGCCTTGAGCGCACGTGCCCAAGCGGCAGGATCTTCCGCACTGTCTTCCTGCCCCAGCGAGGATGCAATCCTCAGCACGAACATCGCGTAAAGTGGGCCGGACGTGCCCGCCAGCCAGCGGCGCAGCAGGGCGGAGATTTGCTCAAGGGCGCGCGCGGGATGGTCGAGGTCCAGCGTATCGAAGGCACTCTCTATGCTGTCCGCACCGCGCGACATGCTGATGCCAAGATCGCCATCGCCCACGGCACTGTCGAGCTTGGTCAGTTCCGGCTCGGCTTCACGCAGCGCCGCGATGACGGACTTCATCGCACCCGCAAACGCTTCCCGAGAGGCTTCGCTTGCCCAGGCCGGGCCCAGAATGGGATCGTCCGCAGCGAGGTCGATCGGCCTGGATGTCTTGACTTCCGCGGCGGGCCGGGTCGGTTTCACCCAGGCGGATGCTTCACTGGGTGACAGCAGACGCTCCGCCCGTGCATCGTCGAGCCGCATGAGCGAGAGCGAGCAGCCCGCCATTTCGAGCGCGCTGAGCAAAGTTCCGCTGATCGTGGCACGCACTTCTATGCCGAGCTCCGCCAGGCGTCGCAGGGCAAAGCGCGTCACGATCGCCAGTTCCAGCGCAGGCGTGCCGCCAAGGCCGTTGACCAGCAGCGCAACCGAATCCCCGCGAGAAAACTTCCCGTAATTGACGATCTGGTCCAGCACTTCGGCGAACATCTCGTCCGCCGGGGCGATCTTGCCGCGGCGCACCCCGCTTTCGCCGTGAATACCCAGGCCGAATTCCACTTCGTCTTCGCCCAGTTCGAAACCGGGCTTGCCTGCGGCCGGGACCGTACAGGGCGAAAGACCGATCCCCATGCTCGCCAGGTTGTCCGCCGCGGCCTGCGCCTCTGCACAGACGTCCGAAAGCGAAAGGCCCGCTTCCGCCGCCGCGCCTGCGATCTTGTGCACGAAGACAGTGCCAGCGATCCCGCGGCGGCCGACATCCACATTGCCGTCCCCCAGGGCGACATCGTCCCCCACGACGACGATCTCCACCGGGATGCCGTGCGTGCGAGCGAACTCCGCTGCGAGGCCGAAATTGAGCTTGTCGCCCGTATAGTTCTTGATGATCAGCAAAACGCCCGATGGTCCGCCCACGGTCAGGATCGTCTTGAGCACGGCATCGACGCTGGGCGAGGTAAACACAGCCCCGGCGATCGCCGCCGTCAGCATGCCGGAACCGACATAGCCTGCATGGGCCGGTTCATGGCCGGAGCCTCCGCCCGAAATGATGGCGACCTTGCCGGCGTCTTTCAGTTCCCGGTGATCTGCACGAATGACGACGGTTTCGTCGGGCAGCAGCATCAGCCTGTCATCGGCAAGGGCCAGCCCCTCCACCACTTCGTCCACCACTCGCACGGGATCATTGATCAGTTTTTTCATAATTCGCGACTTTCCTGCCTTCCTCTCTCCGCACGCCCCTGGCGCAATCCCGCAAGCGGGTACACCCCCGCTTGTCGGCCTTGTCAGCGCATCGAATCAGACTACACTAGGAACTAAACGTGTTAAGGGAAAGGACGACCATGGCGACAACAATCGGTTCCGATCAGGAAGCAGCGCTGACGGCATTGCTGGACCAGAAGGAAATAGAGGATCTGTTCGTTCGCTACTATCTGGGGCTTGGCGGGGACGATCCGGACTGGTTCGGCCAGTTCTTCGTCGAAGGCGCGGAACTGGATGTGAACGGCATCGTCGTGCACGGCCGGGACGGGATCGGAAAGCTCTACCGGGATGTCGCCGAAGACAAGCCGAATCTGACAGGCACGTTTCGCATGATCTTGAGCAATCTACTGATCGACGTGGACGGCGACAAGGCGACGGCGCACATGATGTGGACGCAGACGCTCAACGACACGATCAAGGGGCCGCCGCGCTTCATCGAACAAGGCTGGGAAGTCGACGCGCTGGTCAGGCAGAATGGCAAATGGCGGATCAGCAAACGCGTCGTAACGGCCGATTCCGGCCTTCCGGACATGATGGATGACACTTACGATCCACGTCCGGACTACACGCTTTAGGTTAATGGCTACCGCGCCCTTCGCACTGCGCCGAAAGTGCGCCGTGCGAAGCAGCGCAAATGACGCATTTCAGCCGTTTTTGACACGGATTGCGGAGGATCCCCGCCTTCCGGGCCGAGCGGAATCCCCACGCAAAAAGCCGCCAGAAGAAACAATCCTACCGCAAAGCCGGCCCCAGTTTCCAATTGTTGCGCCCGGCGCGTTAACACTTCTGCAGCGGAATTTCTCGGAATTGGACTGTTGATAACGGCAGCTTTGCTTGCCGGTCAGTCCCGCCATGATGCCCCTCACAAAGGGAGTTCAATCATGAGCAAACATTCATACCGATCCAGCCGGCCCGATAGCTGGACTTTGCCTCGTCAGACGCAGCCCGACTGGCGGCGGCGCCATGTGAATGGCCCCATTCAGCCAATGGAAGAACCCAGCTTCCTGGCACGTCTCTTCAGGTAGGGAGCGCATCACGCGCTCCCGCACCACACCGACAATCTCACAAGAGCCGCTCGTCCTTTGCCGAGGACACCGGCCGCAATCCGCCTGAACTTGCCTGCCAGGCGCACTTGACGGACGCGCGCACATCCAATACTTCGTTATTTATCGAAATATTGGAATATGGAATGCAAGCGAACCGGATCATTCGTGCATTGTCCGCTCTGGCGCAGGAACATCGCCTCGCCGCCTTTCGTCTGCTCGTGCAGGCCGGAGAAGAAGGCATCGCCGCCGGCACACTGGCAGACAAGCTGGATGTGCCGCCCTCCTCCATGAGCTTTCATCTCGCGCAGCTTGCCAATGCTGGGCTCGTGACGCAGCGGCGCGAAAGCCGTTCGATCATCTATTCGGCCGACTATGCGGCCATGAACGAGCTGATGGGCTACCTCGCGGAAAATTGCTGCGGCGGCGTACCGTGTCTCGACCTTACCAATGCGTCCCCCAACGCAGCCCAAGCCGAAGGCCTGCCAAGATGACCAATGTGCTCTTCCTGTGTACCGGCAATTCCGCGCGCTCGATCCTGGCCGAAGCGATCCTGAACCATGACGGCAAAGGCAATTTCCATGCCTATAGCGCGGGCAGCCAGCCGGCTGGGGCTGTGAACCCCTGGGCGCTCCGCACACTCGGCGCGCTTGGCTATCCGGCGGACGGCTATCGTTCCAAAAGCTGGAGCGAATTCGCCGCAGGCCCGGAATTCGATCTGATCTTCACGGTTTGCGACAATGCGGCGGCGGAAAGCTGCCCCGTCTGGCCCGGCAAGCCGATCAGCGCCCAATGGGGAATTCCCGACCCGGCAGCGGTCCAGGGAGACGATGAGGAAAAGGCGCAAGCCTTTCTGGACGCCTTCCATGCGCTGAAACGGCGTATCGACCGGTTGATAGAGCTGCCACTCGGCGATCTCGATCAAGCCGCTCTACGCGAGGAACTTCGGCGGATCGGGCAGGAGCAGGAGGCCGCGGAACAATGAGCGACGCCGCAGTCCATATCGACGAGCGCGAGGCCGGGCTCGGCCTGTTCGAAAAATGGCTTTCCCTCTGGGTAGGCGCCGCAATTCTGGGCGGCATCGCGCTCGGCAATATGGCGCCGGGCCTGTTCTCCGCGCTGGCCACTGTCGAATATGCCTCGGTCAACCTCATCGTTGCCGTGCTGATCTGGGCGATGATCTTCCCGATGATGGTCTCGGTCGATTTCTCAGCCGTGCGGCATGTGGGGGACAAGCCGAAGGGCCTGATCATCACGCTGGTGGTCAACTGGCTGATCAAGCCCTTCACCATGGCCGCGCTGGGCCTGCTGTTTTTCGAAGTCTTCTTCGCGGACCTGATCGATCCGGCGGACGCCCAGCAATATATTGCCGGGCTGATCCTGCTGGGCGCGGCGCCCTGCACGGCAATGGTCTTCGTCTGGTCCCAGCTGACCAAGGGCGATCCCGCCTACACGCTGGTGCAGGTGGCCGCGAACGATCTGATCATGATCGTCGCCTTCGCGCCGATCGTGGCCCTGCTGCTGGGCGTGACGGACATTGCCGTCCCCTGGGAAACCCTGCTGCTGTCGGTTGCGCTCTATGTCGTGGTGCCGCTTGCCGCAGGTGCCTATGTCAGGAACCGGCTGCTCTCCTCCCATGACGGAGATGAGAGCGCGGTCAGCGCGTTCACCGCCAGGATGAAGCCCGTGTCGATCATCGGCCTGCTGATGACAGTGTTGCTGCTGTTCGGCTTCCAGGCGGAAACGATCGTCTCCCACCCGCTTCTGATCGCTCTGATCGCAGCGCCGATCATTGTGCAAAGCTATGGCATCTTCTTCATAGCCTATAGCGCGGCCAAGGCATGGAAAGTGCCGCATGCAGTCGCCGCCCCATGCGCCCTGATCGGCACATCCAATTTCTTTGAGCTGGCGGTTGCCGTGGCTATCGGGCTGTTCGGATTGGGCAGCGGCGCTGCCCTGGCAACGGTGGTGGGCGTTCTGGTGGAGGTGCCGGTGATGCTGTCGCTTGTCGCCATCGCCAACCGGACGAGAGCGCAATTCCCCGCAAGCTAGCAGCCAAACCCGATGGCTTGTCCTACGCGCCTTCGCCGCCGGCTGTGCTGCCTTCTGCGTCTTCTTCCGCAGCCTTCTGTTCGGCTTCCTTCTTCTCGCTGAACCACATCAGCAGCAGGGAGCCTTCGAACAGCAGAATGAGCGGCGAAGCCAGCAAAAGCTGCGAAACGACATCGGGCGGCGTGATCAGCGCAGCGACCGCGAAGATTCCTACGATCAGATAGCGCCGCGCACCCACGAGCTGGCTTCGCGAAACGATGCCCGCCCGGTTGAGCAGCATCAGCAGCACCGGCAGCAGGAAACTGATCCCGAAGGCCAGGATGAACTGCATCACCAGGCTGAGGTAATCGCCCATCGCGGGCAGCGCTTCCTGCTTCAGGCCGCCTGCCTCCCCTTCGAAGCCCAGGAACCATTCGAAGGCCGTGGGCATCACGATGAAATAGGCAAGCGATGCCCCCATCGTGAACAGGATCGGCGTCGCGAACAGGAAGGGCAGGAAAGCCTTCTTCTCGCGCTGGTAGAGCCCAGGGGCAACGAACGCCCAGAGCTGATTGGCGATAATCGGAAAACTGAAGAAGAAGGCCGCGAACAAAGCCACCTTGATCTCCACGAAGAACGCTTCGTAGAGCTTCGTATAAATCAGCCTGCCTTCGCCTGCAGGAAATGCCGCGGTCAGCGGCCGCACCAGAACGCCGAAGATATCGTCCGCAAAATAGAGACAGATCGCAAAGGCGATCGCCAAGGTGATCACGCAGCGCATCAGCCGGTTGCGCAGTTCGATCAGATGATCGAGCAGCGGCGCCTGCGTATCGTCGATATCCTTGACGTTGAAGACCATGGTCAGGCTCGGATCACTTTTTGGTCGGCGTGCCGTCTAACGGCAGCTGCGGCTCCTGATCGGAAGCCTTCTCCGCATGGCCGGCATCGCTCTTGCCGCTCTTTCCGGCAGGAGTATCCCCGCCGGCTTTCTTCCCGGCGGCTTCTGCACCCGCTTCGGCGGAACCGGCAGCCTTCTCCGCCCCGGGGGGCGTTCCGCCTTCCGCGATCATGGCAGACACCTCTTCTGCTGGATGTTCTTCCATGATCTTCTTGTTCTGGGCAGCCCACTTCTTCTCCATCTCCTCCATTTCCGCCTCGCGGACCATGGTCTCGAGCCCGGCACGAAAATGATTGGAAACGCGGCGCACCTTGCCGATCCAGCGTCCGGCGGTGCGCATGGCGAGCGGAATATCCTTTGGGCCGATGACGACAATCGCCACGACCACGATGAGCAGCAGTTCGGACGCGCCGAGATCAAGCATCGGTCACGGCGCCATGTGTTCAGCTGGAAGACTTCGAACTGTCGGGGGTCTTCGCCTCGGCAGGTTCGGCGGCTGGCTGGCTTTCGATCTGGGCAGCGGATTTTGCCGGTGCCTCTTCTTCATCGTTCAGCCCTTTACGGAAGCTCTTAACTCCCTTGCCAAAGTCGCCCATCATCTCGGAAATCCGGCCGCGACCGAACAGCACCAGGACGACTAGCGCGATAATAATAATCTGGAACGGTCCAATGTTCACGTCATGTAACTCCGAAGGTTCGGCAAAGCATGTTAACCGGTTTCATCGGGCTTATCCAGCGTTGCAACATCCGGCAAGTCGGCAATGTCATCCGCTTCGGCGCGCGAATCGGGCTCTTCCGGGGATTCGTCCGACATCTGCGCCGTTAAAGATTCATAGGCATCGTCGACCGGATCCAGCAAGCCTGCCGCGCGCAATTCGTCGATTCCGGGCAGATCGCGCCGGGATCTGAGCCCGAAATGATTGAGAAATTCAGGAGTCGTCGCGTAGATCACCGGCCGTCCGGGCACTTCGCGGCGTCCCGCAACGCGGACCCAGCCCGCTTCCATCAGGACGTCGAGCGTGCCTCCGCTGGTCTGGACGCCGCGAATGGCCTCTATCTCGGCGCGGCTGACGGGCTCGTGATAGGCAATGATCGCCAGCACTTCGGTGGCCGCGCGCGAAAGACGGCGGGCATGCTCCCGCTCCCGGCGCAGCAGATGCGCCAGATCCGGCGCAGTCTGAAATTGCCAGCGCCGCCCGCGTTCCACCAGATGGACTCCGCGCTTGGAATAATGCGCTTCCAGCTCGGACAGGGCGCCGCGGACATCGGCCCCGCCCAGATGAGTCGAGATCGCTTCGGCCGTCATCGGTTCTTCTGCGGCGAACAGAGTGGCTTCCACCGCGCGGACAAGCTCGTCCGCATCGCGCTCCGTCAGCTCCGGGGCCACAGGGGCTTCGCTTTCGCCCTCGCTCATGCTTCAAGCCTCACGATTTTGTCCGCCGCAAATGCATCGGACCGAAAATCTCTTCCTGGCGGATTTCCGCCTTGCCCAGCCGCGCGAGTTCGAGCGCGGCCACAAAGCTGGAAGCCAGCGCGGATCGCCGCAGCCGGCTGTCCGCATTGGGCGGCAGAAACTCTTCCAGCTGCATCCAGTCCAATGTGACGCCCAGCATGGCCGAGACGCGGTCTAGCGCCGAATCCAGCGTCATTACCATCCGGTCGCGCACCATATGGACGGCAGGCTGTGTCCGGGCCTTGACCTGGCCATAGGCCTGAACCAGCGAAAACCAGTCGCACTGCCAGGCATTCACCCGGTCGACCCGCAAGCCTTCCGGCGATCCGTTCAGGAAGACGTCGCGCCCGATCCGGTCGCGCGCCATGAGCCGCGCCGCCGCCTCGCGCATGGCGCCGAGCCGCTGGAGCCGCAATTGCAGCCGCAGGGCCAGCTCTTCCGGGCTCGGATCCTCCTGCTCATCCTTGGGCAGCAGCAGCGCCGATTTGAGATAGGCCAGCCATGCCGCCATCACCAGATAATCGGCCGCCAGCTCCAGTTTCAGGGCCTCTGCACGCTCGATATAGGCAAGGTACTGATCGACTAGCGCCAGGATCGAAATCCGCTTGAGATCGACCTTCTGCCGCCGCGCGAGGTCGAGCAGCAGGTCCAGCGGCCCTTCCCAGCCATCGAGCTCGACATAAAGCGCCGTATCCTCGCCCGGGGCCGCGGCGGGACCGCTCCATTCCTCGCTATCGGAAGACGTATCGCCCAGGATAATCCCTTCTTCCATCATGCCGATCCCGCTAGAGCCAGCAAGCTGTCGCGCTTGGCAATGAGCTCGCTCTGATTGCCTGCCGTTCCGCTATCGCCGACGGAAATGAGCGCCCGTTCCAGCCGCAGCGCGGTCTGATCCGACATGGATGGCAGCGAATTGGCGATTCCCTGCATATCGTCCATCTTGGCCCAGCAATTGAGCGCGATGTCGCAGCCCGCCTCAATCGCCGCTGCAGCCCGTTCCGGTACGCTGCCGGAAAGCGCCTCCATATCCAGATCGTCGGTCAGCAGCAGCCCGGCAAAACCGATCCGGCTGCGAATGATATCCTCGATCACGATGGGAGACAGTGTCGCGGGGCGTTCCTTGTCCCACGCGGTATAGCGGATATGCGCCGTCATCCCGATCGGCGTATCCGAAAGCGCAGTGAACGGCGCCAGATCGGTTTCCAGCTCCTCCGCGCTCGCTTCCACCACCGGCAAATCCTTGTGGCTGTCCGCCATGGCCCGCCCGTGCCCCGGCATATGCTTGATGCAGCCGGCCACGCCCGCGCGTGCCAGCCCGGCCAGGATCGCCCGGCCAAGCGCGGCCACCCGCACCGGGTCGGAGCCCAGCGCACGGTCACCGATTACATCGTGGGCGCCGCTCTGGCGCACGTCGAGCACGGGATGGCAATCCACGCTGATCCCCGATTCCGCCAGATCGATGCCCAGTGCCTCGGCATTGCTGCGCGCGGCCTCGATCGCGCTGGCAGGTGCGGTGTCGTAAAGCCGGTCAAACTTCTCGCCGGGGGGAAAAGCGAGCCATTCGGGCGGCTTCATCCGCACCACCCTGCCGCCTTCCTGATCGATGCAGATGAACAGGTTCTTGCGCCCGTGAATGCTGCGCAGATCATCGGTAAGTGCCCGCAACTGCTCGCGGTTTTCGATATTGCGGCCGAAGAGGATGTATCCCGCCGGATCGGATTCGCGAAAGAACGCCCGTTCATCGCCGGTCAGTTCAAGGCCCGTCATGCCGAAAATGGCTGGAATCATGCACGAAAGCTCGCAGCAAAACGGCGGTTTCGCAAGGATTAGCGAACCCGCAAATGTGGATACTAACCAAGGATGCTATGCGTCCGGCGGATAATCGCCGCAAATCGAACGCATGGCCTCAGGGCTTGACCTGACAAGCCCCGCCATTGGCTCTCAGCGTCTCGCACAGGCTCGTGGCGCTATCCAGATCGCCGGTGACGGCCTGCAGGCGGAAAACCCGGCCGATATCGGCCTGGCCTTCGACGACGCGGTGCTGGACGCCCTGCAGCGCTTCGAACTGCCGGACAAGCGCATTCCAGCCGCGTTCCGCGCTCGCGCGGTCGAAATAGGCCCCGACCTGCACCCCGACGCCAGCGAGCTGCGGAGCGGGAGAGGCGGGCGTTTCCGGCTCTGCCGTCCCATCCAGATCAATGCTCGGGCGCGGCGGTTCGGCGGCGATCGTCCCTTCGCTGGTCTGCCCTTCGGCAACGGCAAAGCTGGTATCTCCGGTCCCTTCGAACGTCTTTCCGCCGGGATCTTCGGGCTTCGTCTTATACGGCCCATCCGGCGCTTCGATCGTATCGCCTACTGCCGTCAGTTCGGCATTATGCGTATCACGCGTGGCCCACCAGATTCCGCCGGCGACCAATCCGATCACCAGCAGGCCGATGATGCCGAAAATCACCACACGGGCGGTATCGACGCCCTGATCTTCATAATCGTCATCGGATTCCAGCCATGGCAGCTGATCGTCCCCATTGTCGAAGGCCAGCTCCACGGATTGCTCCGTGCCGCCGTGCTCCAGGGCATCGCCCTGTTGCTCTCCGCTGCCATACATACCGGTGCTCATGGTCAAAGCTCCTCGACCGCATCAACTCCCAATAGAGCCAGGCCGTTGCGAATTACTTGCCCGATTTGTTCCGCCAGGAAAAGCCTTGCGCGTGTCAATTCCGGATTAGTGGAGACCAGCATGCGCATCTGCGCATTGTCGTTCCCCAGGTTCCAGAATGCGTGGAATTCCGCGGCCAGATCGTAGAGGAAGAAGGCGATGCGGTGCGGTTCGCGCGCCTGCGCTGCCGCTTCCACCAGACGCGGGAACTGCGCCGCCTGCTTGACCAGGGCAAGCTCTTCCGCGCCCAGCAGATCGAGCGTGTCCGGCGAAGGCGCCAGCCCTTCGGCTTCGGACTTGCGCAGGATCGAACGGATCCGGGCATGCGCATATTGCACGTAGAAAACCGGGTTGTCCTTCGACGCTTCGACGACTTTCGCGAAATCGAAGTCCATCTGCGCTTCGGGCTTGCGGGTGAGCATGGTGAAACGCACCACATCCTTGCCCACTTCCTCCACCATGTCGGCAATGGTGACGAAATTGCCCGAACGCTTCGACATCTTGGCGGGCTGGCCATCGCGCAGCAGCTGCACCATCTGCACCAGCTTCACATCGAAGGGGATCGGCTTGCCCTGCCCTTCGGAAAGCGCGGAAACCGCCGCCTTGATCCGCTTCACCGTGCCGGCATGGTCCG
>JAUIFP010000054.1 GCA_030430365.1 Alphaproteobacteria bacterium
GCGCGCTCGACAAACATCCAAACATGCGCGGGGCATCGGAGATTCTCCATGCCGAAGACGTTGTGGCGGGCGATGAGAAGCCCACCCAGGCGCTGCGCCGCGCCAAGACCACTTCGATGGGCATGGCGATCAATGCCGTGAAGCAAGGCCGTGCCGGGGCCGCCGTCAGCGGCGGCAATACGGGCGCGCTGATGGCGATGGCCAAGCTTTCCTTGCGCACCATGCCGGGGATCGACCGGCCTGCTCTGGCCGCGCTGATGCCCACGCTGGGCGATAATGACGTGATCATGCTCGATCTGGGGGCCAACACCGATTGCGACGCGCGCAATCTGGTGCAGTTCGCGATCATGGGCGCCGCCTATTCGCGGATCGTGACCGGGCTGGAAGCGCCCAGGGTGCGGCTGCTGAATATCGGCACGGAAGACAACAAGGGGACGGAGCATCTGCAGCAAGCCGCCAACCGACTGCGCGGTGCCAGCGGCCTGACGATGCAGTTCGAAGGCTTTGTGGAAGCGAACGGGCTTTCGCGCGGCGATGTCGATGTGGTCGTTACCGACGGCTTCTCCGGCAATATCGCGCTCAAGGCGGTGGAAGGTACCGCCCGCTTCGTGGCCGATCTGCTGCGGCGCAGCTTCCAAAGCTCGCTGCGTTCCAAATTCGGTTTCCTAGTCAGCCGGCCTGCGACGGAACTGCTCAAGCACCATCTCGATCCGAACAATCACAATGGCGCGGTGTTCCTGGGCCTGAACGGCGTGGTGGTGAAGAGCCATGGCGGCGCTTCGGCCAATGGCGTTGCCAATGCCGTGGCAGTGGCTGCGCGGCTGCTGGAAGAAGAGATTACCGGCCGTATCACGGCCGACCTTGCCGAGCTGGGCGAAGAACGCCTGCGCGACGGCGAAACCAATGGGAAGATTGCATGATCCGTTCGGTGATCAAGGGTACCGGCTCGGCCTTGCCAGCACGCAAGGTCACGAATGAAGAGCTGGCCAAGACCGTCGACACAAGTGATGAATGGATCGTGGAGCGCACCGGCATTCGCAGCCGCTATATCGCGGGTGAGGGCGAAACCACATCGACGCTGGCAACCATGGCCGCGCAAAGGGCGATGGACGCCGCCGGGATCGCTCCGGAGGATGTGGACCTGATCGTGCTGGCGACGGCGACGCCCGATCAGACATTTCCCGCCACGGCGACAACGGTCCAGGCCGCTCTGGGATGCCGCGGCGCGGCCTTCGACGTGGCCGCGGTCTGCTCCGGATTCATCTATTCGCTGGGCGTTGCCGATTCGATGATGCGCAGCGGATTCGCGAAATGTGCGCTGGTCATCGGTGCCGAAACGATGAGCAGAATCCTAAATTGGGACGATCGCACGACCTGCGTTCTGTTCGGTGACGGGGCCGGTGCGGTGGTGCTCCAGAGCGAAGACGTGCCCGAAGACGGGCCTGGTGTGCTGCTGACCAAACTGCATTCGGACGGGCGGCACAATGGCCTGCTCCATACCGATGGCGGGCCTTCCACCACGGGCACTTCCGGCAAGGTGCAGATGCGGGGGCGCGAAGTGTTTCGCCACGCCGTTGTGAACCTGGCCGATGTGCTTCAGGAAGTGCTGAAGGAATCGCAGTTTTCTGCGGAAAATATCGATTGGGTGGTGCCGCATCAGGCCAATGCCCGCATCCTGGAAGCGACTGCCAAGAAGCTGGGCCTGCCGATGGAAAAGGTCGTAGTTACAGTGGATCAGCACGCCAACACTTCGGCTGCTTCGGTGCCCCTCGCATTGGACCTCGCGGTGCGGGACGGCAGGATCAAGCCGGGCGATCTTGTCATGCTGGAGGCGATGGGCGGCGGTTTCACATGGGGGGCCAGCCTGCTGCGCATGTGACAGATCGGGATCGGTGTTGAATCGCTACCAATATTGCCAAGTTCCAGCAAAGTGTTAGGTTGGAAATGAGGAGGGAAGTCTGTCCGGTATTGAAGGGCGATAGGGGCTAACCGATGATGCGTTCTGTAGGAACATTGACACGTGCCGATCTGGCGGAAGTGATTAACCGCAAGATGGGGCTTTCGCGCGCCGAATCTCTGGCAATGGTCGAATCCATTCTCGACCATATGAGCGACGCGTTGGAGCGCGGCGAGAACGTCAAGATATCGGGCTTTGGCACATTCCTGTTGCGCGACAAGAACGAGCGTGTCGGCCGCAATCCCAAGACGGGGGTTGAAGTTCCGATCACGCCGCGCCGGGTGCTGACCTTCCGCGCGAGCCAGATTCTCAAGGATCGGATCGCGAAGGACTGATTGTTGGGATTGGACCATTTTGACCGACGCACGATTTACAGATGGCAAAGATGCCGATGCGTTGCGCACGATTGGTGAAGTTGCGCGCGCGCTGGGTATAAAGCAGCACGTCCTGCGCTATTGGGAACAGCAGTTCCCGATGCTCAACCCTCTCAAGCGCAGCGGCGGACGCCGCTATTACCGCTCCGAAGATATCCGTATCGTCGATGAGATCGACCGGCTGGTGAACCAGGAAGGCTACACGCTGAAAGGCGCGCGCCTGGCTCTGGAAGGCGGCAAGGGTTCCGATCAGGAAGATGAGGGTTCCGGCCGTTCGGACATCGTTCCGCAATTGAAAGCCATCCGGCGCCGTCTGGCTGCCGCTCTCGACTGATACCGCTACCGGCGGCTTTCATGGCCGCCCGCCACAGCAGCCTTATCGCGGGCCGATCATTTCCGGGCCAAGCTCCGGATCGAGATCGCGCGGGCGCGCCAGATGCACGATGTTTCCGCAATCGGGGCCGATATCCGACCAGTCGTCGATATCCAGCTCCAGCACCGCGAAGGTTGCGGTGGGATATTTCTCGGCCACTTCGTTGAACAGGTTGTTCTCCGCCTGCGGTGAAACGAGATCGAAAATGAGATCGTGCAGGCCGGGATTATGCGCGACGAGCAACAGGGTCTGCGGATCCCCTTCGACCGCGCGCAGCAGATCCATCAATGTGGCGGAGCTGGAAAGATAGGCCTTGTCCTGCCAGTCGATATTCTCGCCGGCGCTGTCGTCGATACCGCTGGCCTCCAGCGTTCTTTTCACGCGTTCGGCCGGGCTGGCCATGATATGCGCCCAGTCGACGCCGTGGGTGCGGATATGGTCGCCCATCAGCGCGGCACCGCGGCGGCCGCGCGCATTCAGCCCGCGGTCGAAATCCCGCAGGCCCATGTCGTCCCAATCTGATTTGGCATGGCGCAGCAAGCCAAGCAGTTTCACAATGCATTATCCCTGGTCAGGCAACCCCGTTCGCGCCGGGTATCGTTTCCTTATTAGAAACACCGGCAGCGAGGCGTTGTAAAGCCTCATCAAGTGTCAGACGGATTACAGGTGTCCCTTTTGGGAACGCACTGAGCAGGCGGCTCGGAAAAGCTGCGGATAGCACCACGAAATGGCCCCTGTCTTGCTTCGAACGGATCAGTCTGCCGAAGGCTTGGGCCAGCCGCGCCCGGATGATCCGGTCATCATGGGCGGAACCGCCGCCGGTTCTTTCCTGCGCCGCCGCGCGCCGCGCAC
This sequence comes from Alphaproteobacteria bacterium, assembly GCA_030430365.1. Classification (GTDB taxonomy): domain Bacteria; phylum Pseudomonadota; class Alphaproteobacteria; order Sphingomonadales; family Sphingomonadaceae; genus Andeanibacterium. Next base: position 3,557 of record JAUIFP010000054.1, read on the forward strand.
GGTGGAGGATGGAAGGCTTGGGCCACGGCACCTGTTCCATCACAACGCAGCGCAGCGAATGGCCGGGGACGTCCACACCGTCGCGCAATGCATCGGTGCCGAGCAGCGATGCGTGCGGATCGTCCCGGAAGATGTCCACCAAAGTACCGGTGTCGATCGGATCGACATGCTGCGCATAGAGCGGCAGGCCGTCACGGGCGAGCCGGTCCGCAATCCGCCCATATACTGCGCGCAGGCGGCGAATGGCCGTGAACAGGCCCAGCACGCCGCCCTCGGAAGCCTCGATGATCCGGGCATAGGCGCCCGCCAGTGCCGGGATGTCGCCTTTCTTGATATCGGTGACGATCAGCACTTCGGCATTGTTCGAATAGTCGAACGGGCTTTCCTGCTCGGTCACTTGCGGCGCCGCGCCGGTCCAGGGAGCACCTGACCGGCTGATCGCGCTGTCCCAGTCATCCGCGTCCTTCAGCGTCGCACTGGTCAGCATGACCCCATGGGACGGTTCCAGCACGACCTGCGCGAAGGGCTTCATCGGATCGAGGAAGCGCCGGTGCAGGCCGACATCGAATTCCCGCGCATCGGAGCGGTCGACCGCGAGCCAGTCGACGAAATCGGGATCGGGCGCTCCGCCCAGGCGGCTGAGCAGCGCCTCCCACGCGGACAGCATGTCGACCCGCCAGGCCAGCGAATAGCGCGCGCCCTCGATCCGGGCGCGGCCTTGCCCGTCGAGCCAGTCGGGCGCGTCTTCCAGCAGGCCTTCCAGGCGCGAGCCCAGGCGGATGAGCGGGGTACGGATTTCGGCCAGCGCGCTTTGCGCCTGCTGGGCCAGTTCCACGAAATTGCCGTCCAGCTGGGCGGCTTCGGTTTCGATGCCGTATCCCGCTTCCTGCCCCTTCAGCCCGTTGACGCTCTCGTCCCGCGCATAGGTCAGCGCGCGGACGCCCGAGAGCAGACCTTCGATCGGGCCGGAAGGCATGTTCTCCGCGATCCGCTGTAGCCAGCCTTCGCCCGGCAGCGCCTCTGCCGCATGGCATGCCGCGGCAATCGCCTTGGCGCCTGCCTCGTCATAGGAAGAGATATCCGCAAGCCGCGCGGCCAGGCCGCGCCGCCGCCCGCGCGATCCGCGTTCCGGGCCCAGGATCCAGCGCTTCAGCTCCACGCATTCGCGCCCGGTCAATTCGGCGGCAAAGGTCGAATCCGCGGCATCGAATACGTGATGCCCCTCATCGAACACGATGCGGGTGGGGCGCTGCGCATGATCGCGCCCGCGGGCGGCGTTGACCATCACCAGCGCATGATTGGCGATGACCAGATCGGCCTGCGCGCTGGCCCGGCCGGCGCGTTCGATGAAGCATTTGCGGTAATGCGGGCAGCCGGCATAGACGCATTCGCCGCGCTGATCGGTGAGCGAGCGGATCGCGCGGTTGCGGAACAGCGTGCCGAGCCAGCCGGGCAGGTCCCCGCCGATCATGTCGCCATCCTGCGTATAGGCGGCCCAGCGACCGACGAGCTGCGCCAGCACCGCTGCACGCCCGCCGAAGCCGCCTTGCAGCGCGTCTTCCAGATTGAGCAGGCAGAGATAGTTTTCGCGCCCCTTGCGCACCACGACGGGATGAGAGCCGTCGCTGCGCGTGGCCGGCCACGCCCGGCGGCTTTCGCCCCTGAGCTGCCGCTGGAGGTTCTTGGTGAAGGTGGAGACCCATACGGTCCCGCCCGACTTTTCCGCCCAGAGAGAGGCCGGGGCGAGATAACCCAGCGTCTTGCCGATGCCCGTGCCCGCCTGGGCCAATAGCAGATGGGGAATGCCTTTCTTGGCACGCGGTGCGAAGATTCCTGCGGCCTGCGCGGCATAGGCGCGCTGTCCGGGGCGCTGCTCCGCATCCTTGCCGGTGAGCGTTTCCAGCCGGGTTTCGATCTCTTCCTGCCCGAGCGCGACCTGCGCGGGTTGCGGCCGCTCTGGTGTTTCGTCCCATTCGGGCAGACGCGAAAACAGCCACTTCTCGCCGCGCTGCGGCTGGCGGATATGCGGGGCGACAACCTGCGCCCAGGGCCAGCGCAGCTTCGAAAGCGATTGCAGTACGCTCCATGCGCCTTCGCGTTCGCGCCACTCTTCGCTTTCGCATGTTTCCAGCAGCTTGCCTGCGGCCACTTGCAACAGGACGGGGACTTCATCGTCGCTTTCGGGCTCCGTCAGACCCAGGGCATGGGCCAGCCCCTTTGGCGTCGGTACGCAGAAGCGGGCCGGGTGAATGAACGCAAACAGTTCCAGCAGGTCGAGCCCCGAAAGGTCGGGATAGCCCAGGCGGCTTGTCACCAGCGGGGCATTGAGGATCAGATGCGGCGTGTCGGCCGCCGCCATGATCGCCTCTCCCTTTCCGACAGGGCGTGTCGATCCGTTCGAAGCCCTCAGCCAGCTCCCGGCGTGGCTGGCATGAAGTGCGGGAAGGGGCAGGGCAGGCGGATCGGAAGCCATGCCCTCCTCCTAGAACGGAGTAGGAACAACGGGCAAGCGCGGAGCGGCAGACTTCCCCGGAGAAATGGCCGAAAAAACGATCGCGGGCGGCCGATCGGCCATGCAGCTTGTCGCAAGCTTTAACCGTATTAACGCTATAGCGGTCTATAAAAATATCGTAATATCAATATTTTATGCGTTCCATGAACAAATCGACAGGGGAACGCTCTTTCGGGATTGAGCATTTTGTTGAGGCTATGAACAAGTCAAAGCTCTCAACTCGTTGTGCTGTTTCCGCGATTGCCGCGGCGATGGCCTTGTCCCCAACCTTGGCGCCCGCTCAGGACGCAGGAACGACTGCGACGTCACCGGCGATGACGAACCCGACTGTCGTCGTACCGGACGCGCAGCCTACGCCGGATGCGCAGCCCACCATTGCGCCCGTGGTTCCGCAAGCGGAAGCGCCTGCGCAGAGCGCGACCGGCACCGCGCCCACTACTTCGACCGGCACTGGAACTTCCGGTCCGGTAATTGCGCCGGAGACCCTGTCGCCGCTTTCGACGCCTTCGGCAGGCGGAACGACGACTACGGTTACGCCCGAGTTCACTTCCGATCCTGTGGTTCAGGAAGCTCAGGCCGCGCCTGAACAGGCAAGCGAACCGGCAGCCTCTGCCGCAACTACGGCGGCTTCGGCCCCTGCTGCGCAAGAACCTGCCGAGCCGGCCGCGAATGAGCGGAGCACCGCCTCCGCGGCGCCAGCTGCGTCGAGCCCTGCCACTTCCACGGCAGCGGACGGCACAGGCGAAACGCCTGCCGATAATGAAGCGATGAGCGAGTTGGTGCCTCCCGCCCCGGTTCCGGCGGCAGTGCCTGCCGAGACGGCCAGCGATCCGGTCGTCGAACCGGCAGAGAACTCCTCGCCCGATACGGTCCTGACCGCGCTGGCCGCCCTGATCGCGATTGGCGCCGGTGCCTGGGCTGTCCTTGCAATGCGCCGCCGCTCACCCAAGGGGCGTTACGTCGCGGAGAAGATCAAGCCGATGCCCGTCGGCGAACCCGAGCGGCAAGAAGAGCCTGCGGCACGGCAGGCCGCTACACCGGTACCGCTGCATACTGCCCGCCCGGTTGCCGCACCTCGGCATGGGGCCGCAGTGGCGCTGCCCAAGACGATGCCGGCCACCTTCGAGGAGCGTGACAGCTTGCTGAAGCGGATGGTCGAGGCAAAGCCGGACCGCGCCAACCCCTTCCGCTCGCGCAAGGCCCGGCTGCATCGGGCACGGCTGATCCTCCAGTCGCTCGGCCAGAAGTTCGAGCGCCGCGACCCCTGGATCGATCTCAGCCAATATCCCGATGTGTGGCCTGAGCTTGCCCAGCGCAGAATGGCGCGGGCAGCCTAAGACAGACCCGCCATCGGTCTGTCGACTACGCGAGGAGGGCGGCCGCAGCAGCGGTCGCCCTTTTCGTATGCCTGCGCGTGCCGCCGCACCTGTCCGCAGGGGTAAACGAGCGGCTGCGTAGAGACCGCAGTGCTGCCGTCAGGGTTTTGTTTAGACAGCTAAGCTATTGCGGGTTTGCGAAGGAGAGCAGTCCATGAGCAGCTTTGGACGCAAGGGGCTGAGGCCCGATATGGCGGCACCGGCCCGGCCAAAGCCGTTCGGCAGGGCGCAAGATCCGCTATCCGCATCGAGTGTGGAACTTGACCAGGACGAGATGGCCGCTCTGCGCAATGCCTTCATCGCTTCGGAGCGGGCGCGTCAGGCGCAGCCGGCTCAGCGCGCAGAAATCGGCGGTTCGGCCGGCGGGGCGGGTCTCGGCGTATCGGCTCCTCAGGCAGCGGCCCATATTCCGCGCAGCCGCCCGGAACGCAGCATGGCGCTGGCCTATGTTCTCTGGTTCTTCCTTGGCCAGCTTTCGGCCCATCGTTTCTATCTGGGGGCGGGGCGGTCCGCACTGATCCAGCTGGGCCTGTTCTTCTGCAGCCTGCTGATCTTCTTCCTCGTGCCTGTTCTGGGTGCAATCGGACTGGTCGCCTGGGCGCTATGGCTGCTGGGCGACGTTTTCCTGATTCCAGGCCTTCACAGGCGGTATTCGCAGGAAGTGGATCCCCGCGCCGTATTTGCCTAGGCCGCTGCGCCGGAGCGCAGGGCCCAGGCATCGATAACACTCAGTCGATCAGGCGGCGTCTTTCGCGGCGTCTGCGATCGGCACGTCTTCCTTGAAGGTATGCGTGATATAGGGGAACGGAATTTCAATATCCGCTTCATCCAGCGCCTGCTTGATGGCGAAGACCACCTCGCTCTTCACGCCGAGATAGTCGTTGCCGCCCGTATCGGTCCAGAAACGCACCAGGAAGTCCACCGAGCTTGAATTGAACTCCTGCGCATAGACATCGACGCCCTTGTCCTTGTCCACGCTCTCCAGGGCTTCTACGGCCTTGCGGATCGCAGCTTCGGCAGTGGGCAGATCCGTATCGTAGGAAACGCCGATCACGATGTCGTTCCGGCGGACCGGCACATCGGTGATCACCTTCACCGGGTTCTTGAACATCATCGAATTGGGCATCATGATCAGTTCGCCGGAGAACTGGCGGATATGCGTTTCGCGCAAGGTGATCTTCTCCACCGTGCCCAGAATGCCTTCGCTTTCCACGACGTCGCCGATTTCCATCTTGTCGCGTAGCATGATCAGCACGCCGGCCAGGAAGTTCTCGAAAATGTCCTGAAAGGCAAAGCCGATCGCAACGGCGCCGATGCCCAGTCCGGCGAACAGACCGCCCGGACTCAAGCCCGGTATAACAATCGTGGCGGCGATCATCAGGCCCACGATCCAGGTGGCGATACGCGTCAGCGTCTGGATCAGATTGCGCAGGTCCTGCCTCAGCTTCGTACGCTCGGTCAGTTTGCCGACGATACGCACTGCGATGCGCACGGCGATCCATGTCAGGATGACGACGATCAGCGCGATGACCAGATTTGGGATTATCGCCACGGCGCCGTGAGCCATGGCTGCGACCTTCTCATTCAGTGTTTCGATGTAATTCAATGGATTGTCCCCTTGTCTCCTGTCCTAACTGAAGAGTTCCGCATGGGTTCCCTGCGGCACGCTTCTCCCTTGCGCAAATCCGCGCGATCCGCGAAAGCGCGCGGGCAATGACCGATAACGCACTGATAGACGCTGCCCGCACTTCCAAGGCCTGGCCTTTCCAGGAGGCACAGAGGATCGCGAAGCGGTTCCCCAATGGCAAGCGCGATGCTGGCGGCAATCTGGTGCCGGTGATATTCGAAACCGGATATGGTCCTTCGGGTCTGCCGCATATCGGCACTTTTCAGGAGGTGCTGCGCACCACGCTTGTGCGGCGCGCCTATGAAGTGCTGACCGGCGGGTATCCGACCCGGCTGATTGCGTTTTCGGACGATATGGACGGCTTGCGCAAAGTGCCGGAAAATGTGCCGAACCAGGAATTGATGGCGGCCAATCTGCATCGTCCGCTCAGCCGCGTGCCCGATCCGTTCGAGAAGGGGCATGCCAGCTTCGCCCATCACAACAATGCGATGTTGCGCGATTTTCTGGACCGGTTCGATTTCGATTACGAATTCGTCGCGGCGAGCGACGAGTACAATTCCGGCAGGTTCGACGATGCGTTGAAGAACGTGCTGCGCAATTTCGGCGCGATCATGGATGTGATGCTGCCGACTTTGCGAGAAGAACGCCGCAAGACCTATTCACCCGTCCTGCCGATCAGCGCGAAGAGCGGCCATGTGCTGCAAGTTCCGATCGAGGTCGTCGATGCGGAAGCAGGCATCGTCCGGTTCGAGGATGAGGGCGAAACGGTCGAACAATCGATCCTGGGCGGCCAGTCCAAGCTGCAATGGAAGGTCGATTGGGCGATGCGCTGGGTGGCGCTGGGCGTCGATTACGAGATGTGCGGCAAGGATCTGACCGACAGCGTTACGCAATCGGGCAAGATCGCGAAGATCCTGGGCGGGCGGAAGCCCGAAGGCATGATCTACGAACTGTTCCTGGACGCCAATGGAGAGAAGATTTCGAAGTCGAAGGGCAATGGTCTGACGATCGAGGAATGGCTGACCTATGGCAGCGAGGAAAGTCTGGGCTTCTATATCTTCCGCGAACCCAAGAGCGCCAAGCAGCTGCATGTCGGGGTGATCCCCAAGGCGGTCGACGAATATTGGCAGTTCCGCGGCAATATTCCCGATCAGGCGGTAGACAAGCAGCTGGGCAATCCGGTGTGGCACCTGCTGCGCGCCAATCATGGCGATCCGGCTTCTGCTGAAACGCCTGGGGCAGGGGATACGCTGCCGGTAACCTATGGACTGCTGCTCAATCTGGTCGGTGTGCTGGGCACCCATGCCACGCATGAGCAGGTTTGGACCTATCTCGGCAATTACATCCACGATCTCGATCCTTCGCATCATCCGGATCTCAACGTGCTGATCGATTGCGCGCTGAATTACAGCCGTGACTTCATCGTGCCCACGCTGAACAAGCGCGCGCCGGAGCCGAACGAGGCGGAGGCCCTGAAGGCGCTGGATGCGCTGCTGGCCAATTCGCCGGAAGATACGGCGCCAGAAGAGCTCCAGACCGAAGTCTATGAAATCGGAAAGGACGAACGCTTCGGTTTCGAAAGCCTGCGGGACTGGTTCCGGGCATTGTATGAAACGCTGCTCGGTTCTTCGCAGGGGCCGCGCATGGGCAGCTTCATCGCGCTCTACGGCGTTGGCAATACACGCAAGCTGATCGCGGAGGCGCTGGAGCGCGTCTGAGCCCGGCTGGGTTCAGCGCTGCGCTTCTCGCCTATCCCCATTTGCGGGTGCGGTACCATTTGGTGATGATGTATTTCACGCCCTTGATCACCGGCAGCCCCGCATGAAGGGTCCATTCGTTGGGCATGCCCTTGTCGGTCGCGTTGTTCCACACCAGCAAGACGCCGGTCTTGGGCGTGATCGACAGGCCTAGCGAAGGAAAATCGGTCGTGCCGCCTTCCTCTACCTCGTTGAGGAACACCATGGCGGTATAGCTGCGCTGCCCGCCAGAGCTGCTTTCGGTTTTCCAATAGCTGCTCTTGGGATGGAACCAGTCGTAATGGGTCTTGAATTCCTGCCCCGGCTGATAGCGTTGCCCCTGCACGGTTTCGCCATATTCGGGCGGGATGCCCAGCAGGTCGTCCATCCGCCGCTGGATCTTCATGACGAAGGGATCGTAAGGGTCGACATCGCCGGAATAGCTGGAGCGGAAGGCCGCCGCATATTCGGTGTCGAACGCCTTGGAAGGTTCCGCCGTATCGTCGATCAGGGTGATCATCTTGGCGCATTCCTCTGCGCTCATGAAATCGCCGATGGCGTAGATTTCCGCCTTGCCGCTTGAAATCTGATAGGCGTCGGGATTGGCCGCAAGCCGTTTGCGAACCAATGTCCCCAGACGGGCGAGAGCGGCCTTGTCCGGTATCCTGGCAGGGAGATCGAGCGCGGTGCGTTTCATCGTGTGGCCCCGTCATGGCGGATCGGAAAGTGAGCGGCAAGGGGGGAGGCGGCGTGAATCACCAAGGCCCCGCCTTGGGCGGGGCCTTGCGCTGCCGGTCCACTCTTACCGGCAGATTTCATTCTCAGGACTTACCAGAAGAAGTCGTAGATCACGTCGACCACTTCGCCGGAATAGGTGTCTACCAGCAAGGCGTCGTCATAATAGCGGACCCAGCGATAGGGACCGTATGCCGGGGGCAGGCGGTACTGCCACGGATCGTCGATCCAGTAGCGGCTCGAATAGAACAGCGTGTCCAGATAGAAGCCGATCGACAGCCTGCGATAGGACCAGCTGCGATAGGGCGAATAATACCTGCCAAGCCGGTATACATTGCGATGCGCTCGGCGATGATCGTGCCAGTTGTAGCGATTGTTGTCGCGCCAGCGGCGGTCCCAATTGCGATAGTCGCGGTGGTTGTCACGGTAGCCATCGCGATAATTACGGTCGCGATAATTACGGTCGCGATAGGTGCGGTTCCGGTCCCGGTCTGAATAGGTTCGGTTGCGTCTCTGCTCCGCGCGCAAGCGGTCGCCCCTATTGTTGGTAGCGTTCGGCTCGCGATAGCCGTGTTCCCGCGCGGTGTTCGTATTGATCCCGCGGCGGCTGTCGTAATCGCGGTCACGATCGCGGCTGCCGTCACGGTCCCGGGCGTTGTTCGCGCGTTGGCCGGCACGGATCTGTTCGTTGCGCGCCAGGCGGTCGCCGCGGTTCTCGATGCGGTTTGCCCGCTGTTCGCTACGGCGGTCGATCTGCGCGGAGCGGCGGTCGCCCGCACGTTCCACCCGGGCGGGTCGATCATTGGTGCGGCGCTGAACGGCTGCGGCGCGCCTGTCGCCCTGGCGTTCAACCCTTTCGGCGCGGCGCTCGCTGCGGCGATCTATTCTCTGGGCGCGTTCGTTGCCCCGGCGTTCGATCCGGTTCGCGCGATCGCTGCGGTTGCCGCTGCGCTGAGCGCTTGAGCGCTCCCCGCGGTTCTTCCAGCCGTCATCGTTTTTTGCTGCGACTTCGGCGGGAAGCGCAGCGAGGGCAATGGAGGCGGTCAGAGCCGCGAGCCCACTTGTCTTGAGCAGTTTCTGAATCTTCACGCGGCATCTCCTTCCGTCATACCGCCGAGCTAATGCAGCTCGTTTCTATGAAACGGTAGCTAGCCGAATCGCCCTGTCACATTTCTGAACCGAATGGCTGTCCTCCCGTTCAGGTTCAGTGGCGGTTTTCTGTACAAGTCGATTATAGGAGCACGGATTCAGATGATCGCTGGACCAGCCGATGCTGCGCGGTTACTCGCTCCGCCATGGATTTCCGCGAGCGCATCGGCAAACCTCTTTCCAGCCTGTTTCCGTCGAAGGAAATGCGCCTGGAAGATTGGAACCGCCGCTTCGCGACGCTCTTCGGGGCCCTGATGGTGGGGGCGCTGGCCCTGATCTTCGCCAAGGCAGGCGATCTTGCGCATGAGGCCTTTCTGCATCTGGGCAGCCAGAACCCCTATTTACCGCTTGTCCTGACGCCGGCCATTTTCGCCATAGTTGCATGGCTAACCGGCAAGATCGCATTGGAAGCGCGCGGTTCCGGCATACCGCAGGTGATTGCCGCCAGCCGCGATCCCTACGGGCAGGAAGAACAGGGGCTGATGTCGATCCGGGCCGCGGTCGCCAAGCTGGTGCTGACGGTGGCCGCGCTGTTCGGCGGCGCATCGGTGGGGCGCGAAGGGCCGACGGTTCAGGTCGGGGCGGCCGTGATGGTTGCGGTCCACAAGCTGTTTCGCGTGCGGGTGACGCCTGGCGTTCTGATCGCCGGCGGCGCGGCGGGCGTGGCGGCGGCGTTCAACACCCCGCTGGCCGGGATCGCCTTCGCGATCGAGGAACTGGCCGTCGCTTACGAACAACGCGTGGCCGTGCTGGCGATGGGCGCAGTGATGATCGCAGGCCTGACTAGCCAGGGCATTGCGGGCGACTATGTCTATTTCGGCCATGTGGAGGCGCAATTGCCGCTCGAAACGGTGCTGATTGCCGCACCGCTTGCCGGCATTGCAGGGGGTATCGCCGGCGGCCTGTTCTCCCGCATGTTCCTGATGCTGCGCGGGCCGAACGGACGCTGGACTGCGATCCTGCGCAACCGGCCGGTGTTCACCTCCATGCTGTGCGGCCTGGTCGTTGCCGTCATTGGCGTGGCCAGCAGCGGTGCGACCTGGGGCACTGGTTATGAGCCGACCCGCGCCATGCTGGAGGGCGCGGATGGAGAGATGTGGTTCGGGCCTGCCAAGATGATTGCTACGCTCGCCACCAGCGCCAGCGCGATACCCGGCGGCATCTTTGCGCCTTCGCTCGCGGCCGGGGCCGGCTTCGGCGAACTGCTAACGCCGCTGTTCGAGCCGGAGCAAGCGGGCGCAATCGTGCTGCTGGGCATGGTCGGCTATTTCGTCGGCGTCGTGCGTGCGCCGCTGACGGCGGTGATCATCCTGGCAGAGACGACCAGCAGCGCCAGCATGATCCTGCCGCTCTTCGCCACGGCCCTGATCGCCGACTGGGCAGGGGCAATGGTGTGCAGGCGGCGGCTCTATCACGCCCTGGCCGAAGGCTTCATGCCGCAGGACAAGCTGGAAAAACCCCGTGAGACGGATGAACCGGACGTGCCGGATGTGCCGCCCAAGGACAGGGACGGCCGCTAGCGCCGCTCGAAACCGGCAAGCTCCTCCGCCTCGCATTCCTGCTCTTCGATACGCTCGACCCGCGCGGCGGGCGGCCCGGACTGCATGCGGCCGATCATGGTGCGCACCGCATGGTCCTCCCCCTGAAGCAGCGCGGCGACCGTGCCGTCCGGCTGGTTCTTCACCCAGCCGGAAAGACCCAGCTCGCGCGCACTTTGCACCGTCCAGTCGCGATAGAACACGCCCTGGACGTGGCCATGGATGATGAGGCGCAGGGAGGTCCTGCGCCCGCTCACCGCGTCAGCTTCTTGTAGGCCAGCCTGGTCGGGCGATCCGCGGCGTCGCCCAGGCGACGGCGGCGGTCTTCCTCATAAGCTTCGAAATTGCCTTCGAACCATTCGACATGGCTGTTGCCTTCGAAGGCCAGAATGTGGGTCGCCAAACGGTCGAGGAAGAAGCGGTCGTGCGAGATGACCACGGCGCAGCCGGCGAAATTCTCGATCGCGTCTTCCAGCGCGGCCAGCGTTTCCACGTCCAGATCGTTGGTCGGTTCGTCCAGCAGCAGCACGTTGCCGCCTTCCTTCAGCATTTTGGCCATGTGCACGCGGTTGCGTTCACCGCCCGATAGCTTGCCGACATTCTTCTGCTGATCGCTGCCCTTGAAGTTGAAGGCGCCGACATAGGCACGCGTGCTCATGTCGTGGCCGTTGACCTTCATGTAATCCAGCCCGTCGGAGATTTCCTCCCAGACATTGTGCTTGTCGTCCAGATGGTCGCGGCTTTGGTCGACGAAGCCCAGATGGACGGTGTCGCCGATTTCCAGCGTGCCCGTGTCGGGCTGTTCCTTGCCAGTGATGATCTTGAATAGGGTGGATTTACCCGCGCCGTTCGGCCCGATCACGCCGACAATGCCGCCCGGCGGCAGCATGAAGGAAAGATCTTCGAACAGCAGCTTGTCGCCATAGGCCTTGGAGATGCCCTTGGCCTCGATCACCTTGCTGCCCAGCCGCTCGGGCACCTGGATGACGATCTGCGCCTTGCCGGGCTTGCGGTCGCTTTGTGCTTCCTGCAGCTGTTCGAACTTGCGGATACGCGCCTTGCTCTTGGTCTGGCGCGCGGCAGGCGTCTGCCGGATCCATTCCAGCTCTTCCTTCAGCGCCTTGGAGCGGCCGGATTCCTCGCGTTCCTCCTGGGCCAGGCGCTTGGCCTTCTTTTCCAGATAGGTGGAATAGTTGCCTTCGTAGGGGAAGTATTTCCCGCGGTCGATTTCCAGGATCCATTCCACCACATTGTCCAGGAAATAGCGGTCGTGGGTGATCATCAGCACGGCGCCCGCATATTCTTTCAGGTGGTTTTCCAGCCATTCGACGCTTTCGGCATCCAGATGGTTGGTCGGTTCGTCCAGCAGCAGGATCGAAGGCTTCTGGATCAGCAGACGGGTGAGGGCCACGCGGCGCTTCTCACCGCCGGAAAGGTTGTCCACGCTCCAGTCGCTGGGCGGGCAGCGCAGGGCCTCCATTGCGACCTCCAGCTGATTGTCCAGCGTCCAGCCGTCCACCGCGTCGATCTTTTCCTGCAGCTCGCCCATTTCGGCCATCAGCGCATCGAAATCGGCATCTTCGGGCGGATCGCCCATCAGCATGGAAATCTCGTTGAAGCGCTCGACCAGGTCGGCGGTTTCGCGGGCACCGTCCTTGACGTTTTCCAGCACGGTCTTGGAGGAATCCAGTTCAGGCTCCTGCGGCAGATAGCCCACCGTGATGTTCTCGCCCGGCCAGGCCTCGCCCGTAATGTCGGTGTCCATCCCCGCCATGATCTTCATCAGGGTGGATTTACCCGCGCCGTTGGGCCCCACGATGCCGATCTTGGCACCCTGGTAGAATTGCAGATTGATATTCGAAAGCACCGGCTTCTGTGCGCCGGGGAAAGTCTTCGTCATGTTCTTCATGACGTATGCGTACTGGGCGGCCATCAGTGGTCCTTGGGAATTGACTGGTGTTTCAGGAGTTGCGCCGCAGATAGGCACTCAAAGGGCAAGGGGCAAGCGCGGCGGAGAGGTTGACGCGAAACGGGGTGCGAAACTCTGTGACCTTCCGCGAGGCGAAATCGGCAAGCGCCTGATTGACAAGGCTATTTCGGCATCGACTGTCACCTTGCGCTTTCCCATCTGTGACCTTCCAAAAACGGACTTTCCGGCACTCGTCAGGCTGCGGGGCTGAACCACCGGTCATGATCCGGCGAGCCGTGGCCGCAGAGCGAGGCGGAGCGAGCCAAGGCAAGCAGGCCAAAACCTAATAGGAAAGGGAATTCGGCAATAGTCGGCTGCATGCATGACGGATCGTGCAGAGCGACCAGCCCAACATGGCATTGCCGGTTGTAACAACGCACAAGAACACCTATATGAAAATTGCTCACGTCGCTTGCGACGGAACTGGAATGCCAATCGCGGCAACTTTTCCCTTTCACGCTTCCTGACATCGCCGCGCGGAATTCGCCGCGCGTGCCGAGATCGTGTGATCGCGGAAAGGCGAGTATTGGCCAAAGAAGAAGCAATCCTGATGGAAGGCGTGATCGAAGAGATCCTGCCTGACGGACGTTTCAAGGTCACGCTCGACAATGAGCACCAGATTATCGCCTACACGGCGGGCAAGATGCGCAAGTTTCGCATCCGCTCCATCGTGGGGGACAGGGTTCATGTTGAAATGACGCCCTATGACCTGAGCAGGGGCCGGATCGTCTTCCGTGAGAAGACACCGGGCCAGAGCCCGGGCGGCAAGCGCCGCCCGCGCGGATTCCGGCGATAGCCCTTTTTTAACACGCCAGGCGGCCTGTCGCCGCCTGCATAGGAAACAGAATGAATTTACCCATCAGCGGGGCGGAAAAGCGTCCCAAACTGTCTCTCGCCTTCGGCGGACGGCCGACACAGGAAGAAGTCCATAAGGGGCACGAGTTTGAGGAGCTGAACGGCACAGAACTGCGCCGCCTAGTGGCGGAGATGGTGGATTAGGACGCCGCCCGTAACCGCACAGACAACTCGAAATTTCGATGGGCCCGAGCCGCAATCCGCCAGGGCCCCGCAAAGGAAATGCCGCATGGACCTCAATAAAAAATACGCCGAACATCAAAAGGCTGTGATCCGCGCCTCTGCCGCGTCCGATCGGGCGCTCCGCGATGCCCATATGAACACAGCGATTACGATCGCAGGTCAGATCAAAGCCCATCAGAGCCATCTGGGAGCTGCGGCTTCCTGCGCATGGAGTGTGGCACAATTCGGCTCCGCCGCTTATCTGGCCGCGATCGGCCCACGCGAAGAATTGTGACCGCTCATGCCGGTGTCAGGAACACGGGCGTAGCCGGATAGGCAGCTTCTCAACGACTATTTGCGGGATGCGGATGAATGCGCGCCGCCACCTTGGACAAGAATGGTCGGGGAGAGAGGATTCGAACCTCCGGCCCTCTGCTCCCAAAGCAGATGCGCTACCAGGCTGCGCTACTCCCCGACACTGTCTTGCGGCCCATTTGTGCCTCGCGCCGTGCAATGGTGGGCCCGGCAGGACTCGAACCCGCGACCTAGCCGTTATGAGCGGCCAGCTCTAACCAACTGAGCTACAGGCC
>JAUIFP010000145.1 GCA_030430365.1 Alphaproteobacteria bacterium
CCCTCGCGGCTTTTCCGAAGTAGATATTCGCCCGAATCTGCCCTTCCCGTTCAGCCTATTTTCAGACCATCGCTGCTATGCCTCGTCTCATGCTTGGCATCCGCTCTCTCTTCCTGCTCACCGCCGCCGCCGCGACACTCGGTTGCACGGCCAAGGCGACGCCCGGCCATGTGCTGAGCGACAGCGAGTGGCGGTTCCTGACGATCGATGGCGAAGCACCGGCTTCCGAAGAAGCCGCTCTGGCCTTCGAAGGCGATCAACTCACTGCCAATGTCGGCTGCAACGGCATGGGCGGGCCCTGGCGCACCGATGGAGGCCGGCTGCTGGCCGGTCCGCTGGCGCAGACCGAAATGTTCTGCGACGGCCCCGAATGGGCTCAGGAGAACGCCGCAAGCGCATTGCTGGTGGCAGCTCCCGAGCTGTCCATTGACGGTGACCGCCTGACGCTGCGCTCACGCGGCCATTTCGCCGAGCTCGAGCGGGTCGATACCTCGCAGCAAACTCAGTAGAGCGACATTTCCGGACGCCGGTGCGCGAACCCGGATTTCCATTCATCCGCGCCGGGCGTCGCTGTCATTCGCAGCACCGATCTGCGGCTGTTCGGCCTCATCATCACCGCCATAGCGCGGCGCGCCTTCGACGAGCGGCACCTCGGGAATCTCGCGCTTGCCGATCTCGATGCCCTTGTCCTTGAGCCGCCGTCCGGAGGTCAGCACATTGCGTTCGAAACTGCCGACGAACTTGTTGTAATTGCTCACGGCCGTTTCCAGCCCGCCGCCTACACGCTTCATATGCTCGGCAGCCACGGCCAGCCGGTCATAGAGCTCGCCGCCCATCCGCCCGATCTCGACCGCTTCATTGGCAAGCTGATCCTGTTTCCAGACCATCGCCACGGTGCGCGCGATGGCGACCAGATTGGTCGGCGTGGCCAGCAGCACCCGATTGCGGAAGGCGAATTCCCACAATTCCGGATCGTGTTCCAGCGCGGCGGCCACGAAATGCTCGCCCGGCACGAACATCACCACATAGTCCGGCGCTTCTTCGAACTGGCTCTGATAGCTCTTCGCGCCCAGAGCCTGCACATGGGTGCGCATGGACCGTGCATGGTTGTCCATCGCGCTGCTGCGAATAGCGTCGTCATCCGCCTCGAACGCTTCCTGATAGGCATTGAGAGAAACCTTGGCGTCGATCACCAGCACCTTGTTGCCGGGGATGCGGACGATCGCGTCGGGGCGCAGCCGCCCGTCCTCGGTTTCCACCGAATGTTCGGTCACGAAATCGGTATGTTCGGCCAGTCCGCATTGTTCCAGCACGTTTCTGAGCTGCTGCTCGCCCCAGCGCCCGCGTGCCTTGGGCGCATTGCGCAGCGAGTTGCCCAGCCGTGCCGCTTCCGCACGCACGGCATCCTGGCCTTCCTTCATCGACTGGATCAGGCCGGTTAGCTGACCAAAGGCATCCCGGCGCTTCTCTTCCAGGCCGGAGACATGCTCTTCATAACTCTTCAGCCGCTTGTGCACCGGATCGAGCAGCGCCTTGAGCTTCTCCTCGCTGGCCTTCTCGGTATTGCCGAAGCTTTCCTGTGCGCGCTTGAGGAACTTCTCCTGCGCGTCGCCCAGCACCTTGTTGCCGGCATTTTCGAATTCCCTGATCAGGTCGATCCGCGCCTGTTTGAGCAGTTCGATCTGCTTGTCGAAATTTTCGGCATTGGCCTTGAGCGTGGCGATTTCGATCTGGGCCTGCCCCAATTCGCCGGCTGCCTGCTTGAACTGCGTCTCAAGCTCTTTCGCTTCGGCAGCGGCCTCCGCATGGCGCGCCTTCCACTCCGCGGCGGGGCGCGAACCGAAAAACCAGCCCAGTGCAGCCCCAATCAGGAGTGCAATGAGGATAGCGATGAGTATAAGAGGGTCCATGCACCTGCCGGAAGCTATGAGAACGAAATGGGAACCTAACTGCCCGGGGTTTCACGCACAAGGCATAAGCGGCATTGAAACAACAGAAACGGGCCGCGCAGATAAAAGAATCAGGCTTGAGGATTCGGCTGGAAAAATTGTAAGTCAAACGTCCTGTTTTCGGATTCGCGAAAATTTCGTGATTGCGAAAGAACTGGAGCGGGTTGCCAGCCGGCGCCGCCAGACAGACAAGTATGATGAGTTCAAACGCCCTTAAAGAGCAAACAAGGACGAGATGAGATGCCCACAGATATCGAAATTGCACGCGCCGCGACACTGATCCCCATTTCGGAAGTCGCGAAGAAGGCCAATGTGCCCGATGAAGCGCTGATCCCCTATGGCAAATACAAGGCCAAGATCGATCGTGCCGCGCTGCCCGCAGCGGCGGCACCGGGCAAGCTGATCCTCGTCACCGCGATCAACCCCACCCCTGCAGGCGAAGGCAAGACCACCACTTCGGTCGGTCTGCATGACGGCCTGCGCCGTATCGGCAAGAATTCCATGCTCTGCCTGCGCGAACCTTCGCTGGGCCCGTGCTTCGGCATGAAGGGCGGCGGTGCCGGCGGCGGCAAGAGCCAGGTCATGCCGATGGACGAGATCAACCTGCACTTCACGGGCGATTTCCACGCCATCACCAGCGCGCATAACCTGCTGGCCGCGATGATCGACAACTCGATCTATTGGGGCAACCCGAACGACATCGATGTGCGCCGCGTCACCTGGAAGCGTGTGCTGGACATGAACGACCGCGCGCTGCGCCAGATCGTCGGCCCGCTGGGCGGCGTAACCAACGGTTTCCCGCGCGAAAGCGGCTTCGACATCACCGTGGCTTCGGAAATCATGGCCATCCTGTGCCTCGCTTCCGATATCGACGACCTGCAGAAGCGCATGGGCGACATCATCATTGGTTACCGGCGCGACCGTACGGCGGTCTATTGCCGCGACGTCAAGGCCGACAGCGCAATGGCCGTGCTGATGAAGGACGCGATCCAGCCCAACCTGGTGCAGACGCTGGAAAACAACCCGGCCTTCCTGCATGGCGGCCCCTTCGCCAATATCGCCCATGGCTGTAACTCGGTGCTCGCCACCAAGACCGCCCTCGGCATGGCCGACTATGTCGTGACCGAAGCCGGCTTCGGCGCCGATCTGGGCGCGGAGAAGTTCATGGACGTCAAGTGCCGCATCGCCGGGCTGAAGCCCGACGCAGTGGTGCTGGTGGCCACCGTGCGCGCGATGAAGATGAATGGCGG
>JAUIFP010000055.1 GCA_030430365.1 Alphaproteobacteria bacterium
CTGGACCCCGTCAAAGCCGGAAATCCGCGCATTTGCAGGCGCTCCGGCTGCGGCAAGGCCAGTCACAATGGCAAGCAGGGTGATAAGCTGACGTAGCATGTCTCTGGTCAGATAGGCATTGATCGGCAATGCGTCCACTGCGAATGCGCGTTTACCAGGGCGGTCTTACGAACTAGAGGGCTGCTCCATGGACATCGAAACATCGCCTCTGGCCCAGCCTTTCCCCAATATTCCGCCGATTGCGGGGGTCACCACGCGTGTGGCGCGCGCTGGATACAAGAACTGGGGCCGCTGCGATCTGACATATGTCGAGTTGACCGCAGGCACGAGTGTGGCCGGTGTCTTCACCAAGAGCGCGTGCTGCTCCTCCGAAGTCGAAATCGGGCGTGACAACGTCAAATCGGGCCATGCCAGGGCGCTGGTGGTCAATGCAGGCAATTCCAACGCCTTTACCGGTTATCGCGGCCGCGAAGCGGTTGAGCAGATCATGGCGCAAGTTGCGGGCCATCTCGAATGTCCCAAGGAGGAGGTGTTCGTTTCCTCGACCGGCGTGATCGGCGTGCCTCTGCCCAAGGACAAGGCCGAAGCAGGCGTTGCCGCAGCCTTGAATGCGGCGCCGTGTTCGTGGGAAGACGCCGCAGCCACGATCGGCACGACCGACACCTTCAACAAGGGCGCAATGGCGACGGCGATCATCGGCGGCAAGACGATCACCCTGGCCGGCATAGTCAAGGGCAGCGGCATGATCGCGCCCGATATGGCCACGATGCTGGGCTACATCTTCACCGACGCGGCAGTGGATCCCGCCTTCTTGCAGCGCTGCCTTTCCGCTGCCAATGCGTCGACCTTCAATTGCATCACTGTCGACAGCGACACATCGACCAGTGACACCGTGCTCGCCTTTGCAACAGGTGCCGCCGGAAACAGCGCGCTTGCCAGCTATGAAGATGACGGCGCAGACGCCTTTGCATCGGCCCTTCAGGATGTTTGCCGTCAACTGGCCCATCTGGTGGTGCGTGACGGCGAAGGCGCGCAGAAATTCATCACTGTCGATGTAACCGGCGCGCAGAGCGACGACAGCGCGCAGCGCATCGGCCTTGCCATCGCAAACTCGCCCCTGGTCAAGACGGCGATTGCCGGAGAAGACGCCAATTGGGGGCGTGTGGTGATGGCTGTGGGCAAAGCGGGCGAACCGGCTGACCGGGACAAGCTCTCGATCGGCTTCGGCGGCGTTTGGGCCGCCAAGGACGGGCAGCCTCTGGCCGATTACGACGAAGCGCCGGTGGCGCAGCATTTGAAGGGCCGGGAAATCGACATTGCGGTCGATCTGGGCATCGGACCGGGCCGGGCGACCGTTTGGACCTGCGACCTCACCCATGGCTACATCTCGATCAACGCGGATTACCGCTCGTGAGTAACCGCGCCTTGCACGAGGCGGTCCACAATTTGCTGCGCACCGTCTCCGAAAAGGCGGTCCTGCCGTACTATCAGCGGCTCGCGGATCACGAGATCATAGCCAAGGCGAAAGATGACGTTGTCACCGTCGCCGACAGGCTCTCGGAGGAATTGCTCTCGGAAGGTCTGGAGAAGATCGCCCCCGGCCTGGCCATTGTCGGTGAAGAAGGCGCCTATGCCGACCCGGCCGTGATGGGTCGCCTTTCCGAAGCGTGCTGGATCATAGACCCGATCGACGGCACCAAGAATTTCGCGGAGGGCAAACCTCCATTCGGGATCATTCTGGCAATGGCCGAAGGCGGTCTGGCGCAGGCCGGTTGGCTGTACGATCCACTGACAGACCGCCTATGCATCGCGGAACGCGGCAATGGCGCGTTCGTCAATGGCGAGAAGATTGCCGCGCAAAGCTCCGGCGCTACACCGCCGGTAGCCGCCATATCCTATCTGTTCTCAGAACCGGCCCGCCGCGACCTGATGCAAACCCACATTGCACCGCATTACACGATGGTGGAGATTCCACGCTGTGCCGCAGAACAATATCCGCGGCTGGTGTTGGGCGATAACGACCTGTCCGTCTTCGAGCGGACATTGCCGTGGGACCATGCCGCAGGCGATCTGTTCGTCAATGAAGCCGGGGGGATGTCCGCCCGGCCCGACGGCTCACCTTACCGCGTTGATGACGACCGCAAGGGTCTGATCGGCGCGTCCCGGCCTGATTTGTGGGAGGATCTCGCCGGGCGGCTTGCGCAGCTACCCGGCTGAGACGTCTGATCAAAGTTCGCTTTCGATCCACTGCTTGAGCTGGCTCTTCGGTGCGGCGCCGAGTTTCTTCGCCACCGGCTCACCATCCTTGAACAGCAAGAGCAGCGGGATCGACTGCACACCGAACTTGCTGGCGATATCCGTGTTTTCCATGATGTCGACCTTGGCGATCGTCAGTTGGCCTTCCAACTCGTCGCTGATCTCTTCCAGAGCGGGCCCGATCATCTTGCACGGACCGCACCAGTCCGCCCAGAAATCGACGAGAACGGGCTTGTCGGAACCCAGAACGTCTTCATCGAAGCTTGCATCGGTCACGGCTTTGGTCGCCATAGGGAATCTCCTGATTTCTCTTTGCACTCAATGTAAGTCGGGGCCGCAGGAAGGCAACGGCTGTGACCGGATAGGTTTATTGAACATCGCCCAAGGCGCCTTTGTGCATCGCCAGCACTTCTAGCGGCAACTCGATCAGCTTCGGAGTATGCGTATAGAGCACGCCTGCCTTGATCCGCCTGCCCGGATAGATCGCTTCCAGAGCGGCGACATAGGCGGACATCTGGCGCAAAATGGCGGGCGCAACATCGCCAACATCGCGCATATGACGCATGGTGGTCTTGAAATCGACGACCTGCACTTCATCGGCGCGGACCAGCAGCCGGTCTGCGGTTCCGGCCACGACCTGGCCCGCCACCACCGCCGCGAGCGGGACTTCCGCGAGAGCTTCGGGCGAGAAGAGATCGGCCCATTCCGGGGCTTCCAGCACCTGCAGCGCCGCAGCCGCGATCTCCGCCTGAGCCTCTTCCGACAGCTCGCCCGCCTGCCGCGCGAGCCAGCGCAGCGCCGCCCCTTCCCGCTCCGCAGCAGGGAGTTCGGGCAGCCGCTCGAGCAATTTGTGGATCAGCGTCCCGCGCCGCGCGGCCTCCAGCTGCTCCCCGGGAGATTGCGGGGGAATCGCGGATAAATCCTCCCCTGCGGAGGAAGGCGCGAGAGGACGCGGCGGGCGCGGCTCCGGCCCGATCGCCTGCAAGGCCCAATCCGGCAGAGCGAGCTGCCCGGCTTCCGCCTCCCTGCCACCAGCGCCAGACGACGCCGCCTGCGCCCTGCTCCCCAATTCGCGCCTCTCCCCCCAGATCGCATCCGCCATGCCCTCTTCGGCAAATAGCGGCGCAAGCTGCGCGAACCAGCTTTCCGGCGCTGGCACACCCTTGTCACGCGATCCCAGCGCCCCGCCGATAAACAGCGCCTCTTCCGCGCGCGTCATCGCCACGTAAAGCAGCCGCCAATGCTCCTCCCGCTCTTCGGCGGCGGCCTGCGCTTCCGCCTCCGCAATCGGCCCGAGTTTTTCATCCTTGGTCAGGCCGGGCAGCGGGATCACGCGCGCCTCTCCGCCCCCGGGCAGCTTTTCCTCCAGCTCAAGCCCGCGCACCGGCGAACTGTCGGGATTGCCCGCCGCATCGGCCAGGATCACGATCGGCGCCTGCAGCCCCTTGGAGCCGTGGACGGTCATCACCCGCACCAGGCCCTCGCTCGCCCCCGCCTCGCGCTTCAGTTCCCCTTCGCCGACATCGAACCACTGGATGAAGCCTTGCAGGCTGGGCACATGCGCGCTGGCGAAATTATGCGCGGCATTGAGCAGCTCGTCGATCGGATCGTTCACCTCCCGCCCGAGCCGCGCGACCAACGCCCGCCGCCCCTGCCACGGCCCGACGAGAATCCAGTGCAGCATGGACTGAGGCGATTCGTAATCGGCCCGCGCCAGCAATTCGCCCAGCCTGCCGAGCGTTTCGCGCACCAAAGGCGCATCACTGGCACGCAGATGCGTCCAAAGCCGCACATCCTTGCCCCGCCAGCCATGATCGAGCAGATCCTGCTGGCTCCATCCGATCAACGGCGAAACCAGCAGATTGGCGAGATTGAGATCGTCGAACGGCTGCGCGGCAAAGCGTAAGGCCGCCATCAGATCCTTCACCGCCAATGGCGCGCCGAGCCGCAGGCGGTCGACCCCGGCCACCGGAACGCCCGCAGCATGCAAACGGGCCACGATCAGCCCGGCCAGTTCCCGCCGCTTGCGAACCAGCACCATGATATCGCCCGGCCCGGCATTGCGCGGTTTGCCCTTCGCCAGCGCAAAGCCATCGCGCAGCCAGGCCTTCACCTGCAAGGCAATGCGGTCCGCCATTTGACGCTCAGGGCCGGAAAGCCAGGTTTCCTCCCCTTCTTCCTCATCCGCGGCATCGGCGCCTTCCGCGCCCACTGGGTGCCACAGGGTTACGAGACCCGGCCGATCTTCGCCCACATGTTCTTCCGGTGGCTTGCTCAGGCCGAAACGCTCATGGCCGATATGCCCGATCGCCGCGTCGACGAAGCGCAGCACCGGCTTGGCCGTGCGGAAGCTGCGCCCCAGCCCCAGATCCTGCAACTCGCGGGCAGTGATCCGGCTACGGCTTTCTCGTGCATTTTGCGCCGCCTGCTCCATCGCCTGCCGCACCCGCCGCCGCGCGCGGTCGAAATTCTCAGGGCTCGTCCCCTGAAAGCGGAAGATCGCCTGCTTGTAATCGCCCACCACGAACAGCGTGCGCAGCTTGCCGTCCCGCTGGCCCTCGCCGGAAAAGAATTCCTCGGTCAGCGCATCGATGATCCGCCATTGCTCTTCATTAGTGTCCTGCGCTTCGTCCACCAGGATGTGATCGAAGCGCCGATCGAGCTTGTAGCGGATCCAGTCCGACAGGCTCTCATCCTTCAGCAGGGCCGAAGCCCGGCGGATCTGATCGTCGAAATCGATGAAGCCTTCGCGCTTTTTCGCCTCGTCCCAAGCGAGCGCAAATTTGCGCCCCAGCGTCAGCGCCGGGGTGAGCCATTCGGCGAGTTTCAGCAGGGTCTGCAATTCCCGCACCCGGGCGATGCTTTCCGCCACGCGCACGACATAGTCGGCATAGGCGGGATCGATCTTCTCCTGAGAGGAGGACGCGCGCAAAGTGCCCGCTGCCGTGTGGAACACCTTGTAGAGATCGCCCAGTTCGGCGGCGCGCTCTTCAGGAGGAAGGGAAAGCCAGCTCCCGATCCGCGAGGCATTCTCCTGACCGGTCTTGGCGCTCCACGCTTCGTTGATTTGCCGAGCCGCCCGCAGCGAGACGATATCGAACGCCTCATCGGTGCACAGCGCCACCGCATCGGCTTCGCTGGCGTCGGAGGCGAGCCCAAGAAGGCCGTTCACCCGCTCGCGCAAGGGCGGCGTCCATGCGCCGGGGCCGAACCACGCCTCGCGCGCCTGGGCGCAGCGCATCAGCCATGCCTCGACTGCATCGGGGCCCTTCTTCAGGCTCAGCTCGCCAATGGCATCCAGCGTCTCCCGGTCGTTCTGCTTCTCTGCCTCCAGCAGCAGCTCAGAGAGGACTTCGCGCGCCAGTAAGTCCCGCTCACGGTCTTCCATCGCTTTGGTGCCGGGGGTGAGCCCAGCCTCTTCCGGAAAGGCCGAGAGCAGCCATTGAGAGAAGGCATGGATCGTATCGATCCGAAGGCCGCCGCCGGGGCAATCGAGCACGCTGGCAAACAGTGTGCGTGCACGTGCCCGCGTGTCGGGGTCAACCGGCGCGCCGATCGCCTGCAGATCATGGCCCAGATCGGCATCGTCCATCTGCAACCAGCGGGCGAGCACTTCATTTACGCGCAGCGCCATTTCGGCAGCCCCCGCCTTGGTGAAAGTGAGGCAGAGAATCTGCGATGGCTCGACGTCCGGCTGCAGCAGCAGGCGCAGCACACGCGCCGAAAGCACCTGCGTCTTGCCCGTGCCCGCGGAGGCGGAAAGCCAGACGGTTTCCAGAGGATCGACGGCGTGCCGCTGATTGCCGTCAAGCGGATAGACCTGCCCGCTCATCCCTCTTCCTCCCGGCCCATCCACTCGTCTAGCCGCATGAGCTGATCATAATCGTCATAGCTCGGCAGGTCGGGATTGAGCCGCGCCGTGAAAGGCTCCTGCCCCAGGATCCACAGGGATAGCGCTTCGCGCAGATATTCGTCCGTCTTGGCCAGGAATTCCTCGCGCGGAAGGCCGGTTTTCTTCCGATCTTCCTTCACCGGCTCCTGCCGGTATCCGAAGCCCGTCTCGCTCTTGTCGCTTCTGCCGAAAGACCAATATTCGAAACGCGTGGGCTCGCCCTGCACCGGCCCGCGTTTCACGTCCTTGATCGCGCCTGCCTGCGCCATCAGCCCCAGCGTGCCGAGCTGCAGCGCGAAGCCGCGTTCCACCATCGCGCCCGATGGCGGCTTGCCGGTCTTGTAATCGACGATGGCCAGCTCGCCGCCGGGCAGCCGGTCGATCCGGTCGGCGCGGCCGCGCAGCTTCACGCCCATCACTTCCATCTCGCCCCAGGCTTCCACCCCCGCCAGTTCACGCTCCGGCAGGCGGGCCAGCTCGGCCTCGATCCAGTCCAGCGCGGCGATCAGGCGCGGGCGCCACAGCCCGCGCATCAGCGGATGGGCATTGAGCTCGTCCAGCACCTGCTCGGCAATCGGATGCAACGCCCCGCCTTCATCGTGCCAGCGCTCCAGGATCTTGTGCGCGGCATCGCCCTGCCAGGCGGGCGAAGGTTCGGCATCCAGCGCGTCGAGCCGCCGCAGGCGCAGAATGGCGCTGGCATAGAACTGGTAGGGGTCGCTGCGCAGCCGGTCGAGCGCGGTGACGCTGATCTCCACCTTGCGCTGCTCCGCACTCGGCATCGGCTCGGGCCGCTTGTAAAGCGGCGCTGGCGGGGCATCGTCCAGCGCCCGGGCCAGCTCGACCGCGCGGGTTTCCCGGTGCCGTGCCAGCAGATCTCCACCGAGCAGCGCCTTGACCCGCAGCAGGAAACGCGAAGGGAGCGCCGGGCCCGACACATCGCGCTCCGCCCGGCTCAGCACCACTTCGGGTGCCCCCAGAGCGCCCGCCAGATCATGCGCGGCCAGACCGATACGGAAATCCGCCCCCGGCACGCCCAGCGCGCGCAGCACGGGCGGCGCAAGCAGCGGATCCTGCGCCGGGATCGGCGGCCAGCTGCCTTCATTCAGCCCGGCGCAAATCGCCAGGTCCGCCCGGCTCATGCGCGATTCCAGCAGGCCGTAAATCGCAACGCGCGGATGACCGCCCCAGGGCGGGCGCACGGCGACCGCATCCATCCTGTCGCGCAGAACGACATGCAAATCCTGCGGGGAAAGCATCGTGCCGACATCGCGCGCATGCTGGCGCAGTTCCTCCACCATGGCGGAAAGCGAGCGCCCGTCTTCGCGCGCCCACAGCATCTCGCCGCAAAGCTGCTCGCCCGCCGCGATCAGCGCATCGATTTGCCCGGCGAGCGGCGCCTCATCCTGCGCAGCCAGTTCCAGCAAGGGCGCAAGCACCGCTTCGACCTCTGCCCACCAATCGGGGAGCTGCAGCTTTGCGGCGATACGGCCCGGTGCGCCCAGCCCCGGCTCGCTGCGGGGGCCGCGCAAGGCGCGTTCCAGCTTGCGGGCATTCTCCAGCCATTCGGCGCGCCTTTCGCCTGCGCCTGCCAGCGGATGCTCCAGCAATGCCATCAGCGGCACCGGCGCGGCATGCCCGGCCATGATCTCCGCCAGCAGCAACAGCACGCGCCCGGCGGCGGTCTGCGACAGCGGCCGGCCTGCCGTATCGTCCGCCGCGACGTTCCAGCGCTGCAGATGCGCCGCGACACGGCCCGCCAGCCCGCGATCGGGTGTGATCACGGCCACGCGCTTTTCCGGCTCTTCCAGCGCTTCGCGCACCAGCAGCGCGATCGCCTGGGCCTCTTCCTCCGGATTGGCGCTTTCCATCACCCGCACGCCGGACAGGCGGCGCTTTTCCGGCGGCAGCCCCGCCCATTGCTTGCTCGCCTCGGGCGGCAGGAACAGGCTGGAAATCGCATGGCTGCGCTCGGGCGGTGCGGCGGCTTCGCCCCGGCGGTGCCATGGCTGCACTTCGCCGCGCGCCACGCCCATGCGGTTCAGCAGCAGCTTCAAATGATATTGCGGATGGGTCACGGCATCGCCGCGCTCGAAAGGCGGCCCGCCCGGCTCTTCCGGCGCGCCCGCGCAGCCCAGCTCGTCCCACACCGCAGCATCCATCGCCAGATCGAGATCGGGCAGGATCACGGCGCTGCGCGGCAAGTCGGCAATCGTGCGCAGCAGGCGGGCCAGCGCAGGCGCCGCACTGGTGACACCTGCCGCAACGATCGGCGTTGCCGGCGGGTTTTCGCGCCATTTGCGCGCCGCATCGCGGAACAGCAGGTTGCGCCGGGCCGCGGCATCCACTTCGCCGCGTTCGAACAGCTCGGCCAGCCAGCGCGCCTGAACGCGCGCGAACAGGCGGATGCCGTTCTGCCATTGCCCGGCCAGCTCTCCCAGCAGGTCCAGCACCCGCTCCTGCATCAGCTCTTCCGGGCCGATTTCCTCCACCAGCAGGCGGTCCATGCCCTGCGCCAGCTCTGCGGCAAGACGCAGCAGCGCGCCGCCTTTGGGGGCATCCGCGCCCTGCTCCAGCTTGATCAGCTCTGCCAGGCGCAGCCAGCGCCGCGTGGGATCGGCGGCGGGCGGGATCGCGCTGTCGCTCCCGATCGGGTCGAGCAGCGGGCCAAGCGTTTCGTCGAGGTCGAGATCGCCCACCACGGCCATCCGCGGCATCAGCAGGCCCTTCGCGCTGCCCTCTTCCGCCTCCCGATTGCCGAAATGGCGGATGATGGCTTCGCTCACCGTGCGCATGGTGCGGCGGCTGGGCAGCAGCAGGGTCAGCCGGGCAAGGCCGAGCTCGCCATCGGCGTAACGCGGCACGAGACCGGCCACGAGCGCATCGGCGAAACCGCGATGGGCCGCGATGGAATAGAGCTGCGGGCCCGCCCGCTCAGCCACGCTTCAACAGGTTTTCGGTGGTCTTCACCGCTTCGGGGTCGCCCACTTCGGCCCATTCGCCCGGGAAGGAAATACCGTAGAGGCGGCCTTCCTCGATCGCGCGGTCCCAAAATATGTTGGTCGAGAATGCGCCTTCGGGCGCATCGCGGAGCAGGCGGTGGGACAGGATCTGGATCCCGGTCCAGATGAACGGCGCGATCCGGCCCGAACGGCGGCGGCTGATTCGCCCCAGCCCGTCCATGTGGAAGTCGCCCTTGCGGCGGTGATTATACGCCCTGGAATGCGGCACCAGCAGCAGCAGGCCGTCCATCGCTTCCGCGTCCCAGGCCTGCGACAATTCGCGGAAGGCGTCGAACGGTCCGTCCAGCCAGATATTGTCGCTGTTCACGGTGAAAAAGGGATCGGGCAGTAGCCCGGAATTGAGCGCCTTCACAAGGCCGCCGCCCGTTTCCAGCAGCGCCTCCCGCTCGTCGGAAAAGACCACTTTGGGCTGCGCGCGCTCGGCCAGATGCGCCTCGATCGCATCGGCCAGGTAGTGCACGTTGACCACTGCATTCGCCACGCCCGCTTCCGCCAGCTTGTCCAGCGAATGGTCGATCAGCGCCTTGCCTGCCACGCGCACCATCGGCTTGGGCTGCGTGGCCGTGAGCGGCCGCATCCGCTTGCCCAGCCCTGCGGCCAGGACCATGGCGGTATCCGAAGCCAGCTTGCCGTTCTGCCCGCTCATCCCAGGCCTCCACCGCGGCGTTCGCGGATTTCGGCCGGAATATTCGCATCGAACCACTGCGCCACCGGTTCCAGCGCGGGATGCGCCAGATCGCGCTCCAGCGCTTCCCAGACGCGCGGTATGAACGCGAGATAGCGCGGCTTCCCGTCGCGCTTCCACAGCCGCGCGAAAATCCCCACGATCTTGGCGTTGCGCTGCGCGCCGAGCCTTGCATAGTCGGCCTGGAACTCCGCAGCATCGCTTGAACCGCCTTCTATCTGCGCCAGATAGCGGCCGAGCATTGCCCGCTCCAGCTGCGGCGATACGTCCCGCCGCGCATCCTGCAGCAGCGACACCAGATCATAGGCCGGATGCCCCACCAACGCGTCCTGAAAGTCGATCAGCCCCTGCTCCCCGCCTTCCAGCAGCATGATGTTCTCTGCATGATAGTCCCGCAAGACGGTTACGCCGGGCTTCTGCCGCTCGATCAGCGGCGCAAGCACCTCCTGCCACGCGGCGACGTAGGCGTCCGTATCCACTTCGATCCCCGCCGCGGGGCAATACCATTCGGGAAACAGCCAGGTTTCCCTCTGATAGGCGTCCATGTCATAGCGATCGAACGGCCCGGGCGGCGAGACATGCAGCTTCACCAGCGCATCGATCGCAGAACCGTATGTGGCAAGTTCGGCTTCGGGATTGAGCTCCAGCCACTCGCGCATCCTGTCCTGGCCGAAATCTTCCAGCAGGATCAGGCCGCGCTGACGATCCTCGGCGAAAATCTGCGGCGCGCGGTGGCCATGTTCGGCCAGCCAATGGCCCACGCGCAGGAAGGGCTCGGTATCCTCCTGCGGCGGCGGCGCATCCATCAGCATCGCCTGGCGATCGCCATCGCGGACGCGGAAATAGCGGCGGAACGACGCATCGCCGGCAAGCGGTTCCATCTCGGCATCCGGCCACCCGGCCCGGGAGAGGAACTCTTCAATGCCTGCTGGAACATTCATGGCTGCCGCCCTACCCAATCTGTGCCGGTTTCGACAACGGCCTTACGTGCACCATCCGCAACTTCAAGCCTGATCGACAGGCAGCCAGGCTCGCGTTCGAAGCCGCCGGCATTTTCCGGCCACTCCGCTATCAGAACGGCCCCTTCGCGGTATTCATCCAGGCCAAGCTCTTCCACTTCCTGAGGCGTTTCCAGGCGATAGAAATCCGCATGGACCAGCGGAATGCGCACCGCGGGGCGATCATAGGTTTCGATAATCGTGAATGTCGGAGACGGCACTTCGCCCGAATATCCGAGTGCCGCAATGATCGCGCGCGCCAGGGTCGTCTTGCCCGCCCCCAACCCGCCGGAAAGCGCAACCACATCGCCGGCCCGCAGATTGGCCGCAATCCTCTCGCCCAGGGCCTGCACAGCCGGAAGGCCGGGCAATTCGATAATCATCGTCCCCTCCTTCACCAGCTATGGAAGCGATATGCTGACGGTGGTGCCCACGCCTTTTTCCGAAACCAGCTGCAGCTTGCCGCCATGCGCCTCGACCAATTGCCGCGCAAGCGGCAGACCAAGCCCCTGCCGCCTCTCGACGACCTTGCCTTCGGATGTGAGCTTGAACCCGTCCAGCGCGCGCGCGACTTCCGAAGAAGGCATGCCGATCCCGTTATCCGAGATAACGAGCCGCACACCGTTCTTGCCGCGTGAAAGATCCACCAGGATCTTGCCCCCCGGCGCAGTGGCGGAAATCGCATTGTCCACAATATGGCCGATCGCGCGGCCCAGGCGCCGCTGATCGGCTTCCACTGTGCCAGCGGCTCTATCCAGATGCGCGTCCAGCGTCAGGCCCGCAGCAGAGATCGCTCCTTCGCGTTCGCTCAGTAATTCGGTGAGGAACGGGGCAAGTTCCACCCGCGAGAGATCGAGCGGCAGCAGCCCTGCCTCGCTCTGCGACAGGTCCAGCACGGTTTCGATCTGTTCGCCAAGACGGGCGACCGATTCCAGGATCGCCGCGACATATTCCTTACCCTGATCGGAGAGCTCGCCGGCCGCCCCGCTTTCGAGCAATTCGGCAAAGCCGCCGATCGAAGTGAGCGGGGTGCGGAATTCATAGGACATGTTCGCCAGGAAGCGGGTCTTCACCGCATCCGCCTCTTCCAGGGCGATATTGCGTTCTCTCAGGGCGTCTTCGGCCTTCTGCGAGTCGGTGATATCCAGCACCGTCAGCAGCCCGTTTCCATCGGGCAGCGGAACACCGGCGAATTCCAGCGTCCTGCCATCGGCCAATGCCGCGCGTCCGCCATGCTGTTTGCGGTCCAACGTCGCGGCCCGAACCACTTCACCGATCGCAGCGGCCTGGGCGGGTTTTGCCAGCTTGCCGCGAATCTGATCGAGCAAAGCCTCGATATGCGGATGCATATCGAGAAAATCGTCTTCCAGCCCCCAATCGGCCACGAAGCGCCGATTCCACAATTGCAGCTTCCCGTCAGGCGCGAAGACTGCAAGCGATTCGAACAGGCTGTCGAAAGTGGCGGTCCGGGTCCGCAGCAGCGTATCGCGCGTCGCCGACAGGGCCAGCTGCTCTGTCCGGTCTTCGGCCACCATCACCAACCCGCCATCGGGCATGGGCTGTGCCACGATCCTGAGATGTGTTCCGTCGGGCAGCGGCCAGGCTTCTTCCACCGGTGCGTCGGCGGAGAACCAGTTCCCGAGTTCCCGGCGCCATTGCGGAAAGTCGCGCGTTTCCGGCACGCGGTGTTCGTCCCTCACCAGGTCGAGCAGGCGGTCGAAATCCGGCGGGTCGGACATCACGGTAGGCGGCAGAGAGAAGATCCGGTGGAATGGCTGATTGGCGAAAGTCAGCACACGCCGGCTGTCGAACTGGGCCACGCCCACCGAAAGCTGATCGAGCATGGACCGCTGCGCTTCGCGAAACGCCCGGAATGCCCGCGCCTGTTCTTCCATGTCCTCTATGTCGACGGCGTAACCGGCCACGCCCTCTTCGCCCAGGGGCAGATCGCTGACACGCAAGGTCCGCCGCTGTCCCGATACTGTGGCGCTCACGGTGCGCTCCACCGCGATATTCTGTTCCCGTGCCTGCTGCGCAACCTGCGCCGCGCTCTGCCCGCCGGCCGCTTCGACCAGCTCCAGCTGCCCCTCCACGACGGCTTCTGCGCTCGGCGCGCCAACGGCGGCGACATAGGCACTGTTGACCAGTCGCAGCTGCATATCGGGCCCGCGAAACCACATCGGCATCGGCGCCGCCTCGATCAGGCCGACAAGCGCCGCGAAATCATCGCGCGCCCGCGCCGTTTCCACTCTCAGCCGGGTGAGCTCGCTCTGGCTTTCGGAGAAATCGAAGAACCAGACCAGAGCCGCGCCGCCGGGCGAGACTTGCGGATCCGCCAGATGTCCGTGGATCGCCAGGCTCTTGCTCGTCCCGCGAGGGGTGGCGACCATGTGAAAAGGTGCCGCCGTCTTTTGCGCGAGCCGTATCTTCTTCTCGAGCTCCGCCAGCTCGTCGGCAGCCAGGCCCCGTGCCCCTTGGTCAAGTTCGCTTAGATAGCCCGGCACCGCATCGAGGCCGAGCCAGGCCGCCAGGCGCGCAGGCGCCTCTATCTTGCCATCCACCCTCACCAGCAGCGGGACGGCCGGCGATTCGTCCAGCATCCGCGACAGCCGCCGGGCGGCCCGCCGCGCCCCGTCGAACTTGCGTGCCTTGCGCTGGGCAGCCAGCGCGAACAGCGCCGCACCCAGCATCCAGACGGCAAGCAATATGCCAATCAGCACCAATTGTACGGGCTCAAGCGTCATCGCCCCTCGCTATGCCGCGCGAGCGCTTATGACAATGGGCCGCATGCCATCTCATCCCCCGCTGCGCAGTGTTCCGGACAAGAAGCAGGCCCAGAGAGGATGAGCGGCCCAAAAAAGATGGAGGCGGCATCCGGATGAATGCCGCCCCAGGGAGTATCAGGCCCGGATGAGAGAACCGGACCGGGAGGAATATCGATTGTGCGCCTCAGCGCATCGCAACGCTGCGATTGGCAGCAAGCAACTCGTCAGCAGCGATAAGAAGTGCACCGGGCTCGCGGTTGCCGGCGAGGTCACCGGTCACCTGCTTCAGATCGCTGCAACTCATCCAGGGATGGCCCTGTCCGTAGGAATTGGCCATGCTCACGCTCATCTTGTCGAGCGCGCGCTTGGCGCCCTTGGAACCGTATTTACGGGCAAGGTCGTTGGACAGCGTCTGGCTGGCGTCGTTCAGTTCGGTAAGGTGGTTGGCGGAAAACTTCCGATATTCGGTCTGGAAGCTGTCGACACCGTGACGGCAGCGAAGCGAGCTGACCATCAGCATGATATCCAGCTTGCGAACCTTTTCCGCCGACGAAACGGAAAGCGGTGCAGCGTTCGCCACGCCGATCGTTCCGAGCATTGAAAGCGCGGCAACCCCCGCCGCAATCTCCTTGAAGTACTTCATGTGCTTGTCTCCAGGCGGGCCCTGATTCCCGCTTGAGACAAATTGGCGCCAATCGGTTTACATTTTCTTCAACACGGAGAGTGAAAGGAAATTAACTCAAAGATCGGCCCCCAGCGCATGTGCCGGGGCGCACATTCGCAAGCCCAATTCGCGAACCGCGACGGATGCCGATTCTCCCGGTTGCGCGACGCACCGCTTGGGGCCTATTCCATGGGCAGATTAGTAGACCCCAGAAAAGGATTGATCCCCATGACAATAGCAGTTGGCGACAAGCTGCCCGACGTAAAGCTGGTGAAGGCGACCGACAATGGACCCGATGCGGTCCAGTCCAGCGAGTTTTTCGCCGGCAAGAAAGTGGCGCTGTTCTCCGTGCCCGGCGCATTCACCCCGACCTGCTCGGCCAAGCACCTGCCCGGGTTCGTCGAAAAGGCAGGTGCCCTGAAGGACAAGGGCATTGACGAGATCGCCTGCACATCGGTGAACGATGCCTTCGTGATGGGCGCCTGGAACAAGGCCGCCGGCAGCAGCGACGTGACGATGCTGGCCGATGGCAATGGCGATTTCGCCAAGGCCGTCGGGCTGACGATGGACGGCTCCGGCTTCGGCATGGGCACGCGCGGCCAGCGCTATTCGATGGTTGTGAATGACGGTGTCGTCGAACAGCTCAATGTGGAAGCGCCGGGCGATTTCAACGTCAGCAGCGCCGAACACATGCTCGGCCAGCTCTAATCGCAAACCAGGCCATGCAAACAGAAGGGCCCGCCGGGATATCGGCGGGCCTTTTGCTTTAATAGCCCATCAGGCCCAGAACCTCTTCCCGGCTTCTTTCATCCCGGCGGAAAATGCCGGAGACGCGCGAAGTGATCATATTGACGCCGGGCGTACGTACGCCGCGCGCCGTCATGCAGGCATGGCTCGCCTCGATCACCACCGCCACGCCTCGCGGTTTCAGATGCTTCTCTATGCAGTTGGCGACCTCGGCAGTCAGCCGCTCCTGAATCTGCAAGCGCCGCGCATAGCCATGCAGCACGCGGGCAAGCTTCGATATGCCGACGACATGATCGTTCGGCAGATAGGCAATCGCCGCCTTGCCGATGATCGGCGCCATGTGATGTTCGCAATGCGACTGGAAGGGAATGTCCTTCAGCAGCACGATCTCGTCATAGCCGCCGACTTCCTCGAACACGCGGCTGAGGTGAACGCCGGGATCTTCCTCATAGCCCTGGCAATATTCCTTCCATGCGCGGGCGACCCGCTTGGGCGTGTCCAGCAGCCCTTCGCGGTTGGGATCGTCGCCGGCCCAGCGCAGTAAAGTTCGGATGGCTTCCTGCACTTCTTCCGGAACGGGCGGCTTGCCCCTGGGATCGTCCTCGTCGGGACCGACAAGGCTGCTCATCGCAATTCCTTCCATTTCCTCCGTAACCTGCCGCCCTATAGCATATGGCAGACAGGCCGCGGCCCGCCTTTGGCAAGACGGGCCGCTTGGTTGCGGGTGGAGTATTGCCCTGCCCGCGCTGAAATGTCGATAAGTGGCGCTTCGCCGGGGCGGAAGATCTTATTCCTTGGCTTCTTCCTTGCGCTCGGGCGTCACATCGGCCTGGGAAGTCTCGCGCTGTTTCCTGCGCTCGAAGACCGCTTCCATGAACTGCTCGTCGCGATCGGTCAGATGCTCGGCGAAATCGGGGAAGTGATCTTCCTCTTCCTCGTCGATGTGATGGAGATAGTCGTGCCGCAGCTGCTTGAACTTCGTCAGCCAGGCGCCCGATGACATGTCCGTGGCGGCGATGTCGTTTAGCGCTTCGTCGATCTCATGATGCTCGGCGACGGAGTGGCGCGTCTCGTCGGTGGTTTCGGGCTTACGCATCATCGTCGAATAGAGCGCCTGCTCTTCCGCCGCGGCGTGTCCTTTCAGCTCCTTGGTCAGCTGCTCAAACAGCTCCTTGCGCTCTTCGCTTTCGCCGTGAGTTGCCTCGATCCGATCGAAGAGTTCACGATGGCGGTCGTGATCTTCCTTCAACCGCTCGAAAATGTCTTCCTGGCCGATGGTCCGCACGTTCATGGGGTCTCCTTTCTTACGCTAGATCAACACGCATGCAGGGCTATCGGTTCCCCGCAGCGGAAATAGCGGCCGATTGGCGGCCATCGCGATGTGAAAGGAGGGGAAGCGGTGCGCCCAACGAACGCGAGTGCGAACGACTTAAGACAGGGCAAGCCGGTTCGAGCGAAGGGAGAAATGGCGCGCCCGGAAGGATTCGAACCTCCGGCCACCTGATTCGTAGTCAGGTACTCTATCCAGCTGAGCTACGGGCGCGCGGTGGAGGGGCACATACGGATATGATCTGAGCATTGCAATCCCCTACTCGCCCAAGCTTGCCAGCAAGTCGATATCGAGCGGCGGCTTGGGAAGCTTCGCCGCCTCCTCTTTGCCGAACCAGGCCAGTTCCCCGCCTTCCCGGGCAATCGGATCGCCGCGCCAGGCATTTGCATTGTAAAGAAGGATTACAATCGGCGGATGCCCCTCTTCCGCTGCGCTCTCCGCAAAGCAGGCGGGCTGCAATTGGGACGCATCGAGCTGAAGCCCAAGCTCCTCTTCGATCTCCCGAACCAGCGCAAAAGCTGGCGTTTCGCCGCATTCGACCTTTCCGCCGGGAAACTCCCACATCCCGCCATGGTGCTTTCCTTCCGGGCGCCTTTGCATCAGGAACCGGCCGTCTTCCCGCCGCAAAAGCACCGCGACGACCGGCAGCCATGTCGGATTCTTTTGCAATTGAGCGGCCATCGGCAACCTTTCGTTAGGATCAATCTGCAAAAAGCGGTCTGTCAGAACGTATTTGACCGGGGAATCGCAATGAAACTCAAGCAGTTATACAAGGATGTCCTGAACTGTGATTCAGGCGCCACTGCCGTCGAATACGGTCTGATCGTGTCATTAATCGTGATCGCGTTGATAACGGCGCTCACTTCCTTCTCCAACTCCACCATCGGAATGTGGGAGAAGGTTGAGAACGCTCTTGCGTCGGTCTGATGATCACCTGCTCGATTAGCATTTTGTCAACTTATCGCGACTAACTG
>JAUIFP010000146.1 GCA_030430365.1 Alphaproteobacteria bacterium
CAGGATGATCCGCCGCATGGTCTCATGGTATCGCATCCCGATGGCGCGGCCCGCTTCCCATTGTCCGGGGTCGATGGATTGAATGCCGCCGCGAAAGATCTCGGCCGAAAAGGCGGCCGAATTCAAAGTGATGCCCAAAGCTGCCGCCGCAAGCGCGGAGATGTCGAACGGAGCGAGGATTGGAAAGGCGAAATAGAACCAGAAAATCTGGACAAGAACAGGCGTGTTCCGGAAGAATTCGATGAAGCATGCAGAAGGCCAGCGCAACCAACGGCGCTCGGAATATCGGGCAAGGCCGATGGCAAGTCCCAGCGATAGACCTGCAACCAAGCAGATCGAAAAAATTCGCAGGGTGTTGATCAGCCCGACATATAGAGCCGCGCGGTATTCATAGACCGATCCGAAATCCCAAACATACTCCATATCAGCGCACCGTGCTGTCGCCGCTGACGGCCAGACGGCGTTCCAGCGCTTGCACGCAGAGGCTTAAACCGAAGATGACGACGAAATAGATCAGGGCTGTCACGGTGAAGATCTCGATGGGGCGAAAGGTCTTTTGCGCCAGTTCGTTGGCCTGATAGAGCAGGTCGGCATAAGAGACGGTCGCCACGAGCGTGGTTGTCTTCATCAGTTCGATGGCGCGTTCAGTAAAGGCTGGGATCATGCGTTTCATCGCTTGCGGCAGGATGATGCGCCGCATCACCTGGGACCGCTGCATCCCAATGGCGCGGCCAGCTTCCCATTGGCCGCGCTCGATCGAAACAATTCCGGCACGGAAGACCTCGGCAAAGAATGCCGAGGACTGGATCGAGAATGTGATGGCGGCCGCAAGGTAGGGCGTCATCTGGATGTCGATCAGGATTGGCAGGGCGAAAAAGAACCAGAAGAGTTGCACGAGTGGGGGCGTGGTTCGAAAGAACTCGATCACAAACCCTGCCGGCCAAGCCAGCCAACGGCTTGGCGACAGACGGGATA
The DNA here is from genome assembly GCA_030430365.1 of Alphaproteobacteria bacterium. Lineage (GTDB taxonomy): Bacteria > Pseudomonadota > Alphaproteobacteria > Sphingomonadales > Sphingomonadaceae > Andeanibacterium. The sequence goes on from JAUIFP010000146.1 coordinate 976, forward strand.
GCGCCAGGATTAGACCCAGCGGCACGCCAAAGACCAGGGCCGTGCCCGTGATCGCCAATGTTCCGAGAAGCCCCTGCCACAACAGACCGGCATTCGCCAGAACAGCGGTGAAATCCCATTCGTACATCCGGTATTCGCCCTGCCGCGAGGATCAGAGGCGTTCGCGCATGATCGGCGGAACCGCTGCCGGATCGAGGCCGAAATCGCTCAGGAACTCTTCGTACCATTGCTGCGTCTGGCCGGACTGGTAATAGCCGTCGATCTGCTCGTTCACCCAATCAAGAAATGCGGTGTCATCCTCTTTGCGAACCGCCACTGAAGACGGGCGAGATTCGACCGGCTTCGGTACGACGATCTGGCCGGACCCCAGCTTCTGTCTTGCTGCAATCAGGGGCGGATGGAACAGCGTCACCGCATCGACGCGACCAGCCTGAAAGGCTGCAATGGCCTCAGCATTTCCAGGGAAACGCTGAATGTCGGCATCTGGGACGTTTTCGGTGAGGAACGCATCCATGCTGGTCGCCTGCGGCACCGAAATGCTGATCTCGGCAGTATTCAGGTCGCTCCAGTCAGAGATTTCGAGATCGTCGCGGGCCAATACAGCAAGGGAATAGTACAGCAAGGGCGTTTCCGGGAAGTTCACGGCTTCCTTGCGTTCGGCTGTTGCATCAAGGACGTACATCAGATCGATCCGATCCGCCTGAAGAGCCGCAACCGCTGTGCCCCATGTAACTTCGACCGGCTCGAAGGTCACGCCAAGGGTTTCCGCCATGGCCTTGCCCATGGACACTCCCAGGCCGCCTGTCCATTCCCCGCTGACAATGTCCTTGGAATACCAGGGCGGCGCCTGAGTCACGCCGACGCGCAACACGCCGCTTTCCTTGACCTTGTCCATGGTGCCTTGAGCAAGTGCGCTAGTCCCCGCACCGATCATCGCGACCGCCAGGGTCGCTGCCAATACGTCACGTCTGTTCATCTTCCACTCCTTGTTTGACTGAGGTTATGAGTCTTCTGCCTTCGTTTGCGTTCGGGCTTCGACAAAGGCCTTGGTGGTTTCCAGCCCTCGGCGCATGTGATCGCGGAGTTCGTCCTGCATCGCCTGGAGGCTGGGACCCAAAGCATGTCGAACGTAGTCGTCGTGACTTTCACGTTTCGGGCCACGCATCCCATGAGCGCGATGATGGGAGGCCCAATACATCTGAAGGTGGCCGCGCAGGCTGATCCAGGAATTGAGCAGAATGCGATTGCCCGCCAACTCATAGGCAAGCCCATGCAGATCAAGCTCCGCCTCGATAGAGCCGACATCATCCGCTTGGTCGATCGCGGCTTTTAACGCCTCGTTCCTCAGGAGCAGCTCCGCCTTAAATGCCTCGTCGCGCTGCTCCCAGATCTGCTGGAACGCAAACTGTTCGAGACATGTACGCATGGCATAGATGTCGTTGATGTCCTGAATCGAGATATCGACCACACGGGTCCCGGTATAGGGAACGCTGACCAGCAAACCTTCGTCGACGAGCTGCCGCATTGCTTCGCGCAGCGGGCCACGGCTGGCACCAAGGCTGATCGCCAACGCACTCTCCACCAGTTGCGCCCCGGGTTCCAACTCTCCCGTCAGGATCGCGCGACGCAGCAAGGCGGCGATCTGAGCACTCATGGTTTCTCGCTTCAAGGGTGAAGAAATCACGATCCACCTGACTATGGCGTCTATTCCTGAACATCGTTGATGGCACATTGAAGATTGTCAACAATAATATATCAAGAAGATCACCGCGCTTCTGATTTCCAGATTCGGTCAGCTTCCAAAGATGCAATTGTTTTCCAGTTCATCGGTTTCCTCGCGCACGCTGATGAGAACCTAAGTTGCTTGGTAGTCGACTCCTGGCCGAAAACGGATTTGTCCGAACACCATCTTGTGCACTGCGTCGCTGGACCGACCTTGGACTTTGCACTTGCAGCGAATGACTGCTTCGACCGAAGCAGTGCAACCTTCTTGGAGCCTACCAAAGGGCAGCTCTGGGCCGTAAGCGCCGTTCCTGAGCGAAGCGAAAGGATGGTCGATTGCAATGAAAGGTCAGGCCTACATCAACACCACATCAACAGTCGAACGAGGTTTTTTGGAG
>JAUIFP010000056.1 GCA_030430365.1 Alphaproteobacteria bacterium
AAGACGAACGGACTACCGTCGATCGCACCCGAGATTCCACTGATCTGGAATTGGTGCATTGGGTCGATCTTGCTCTCGGCCGCCACGCGTAACCCCTTTTAATCCCTAGAACTTACGCGCCTATTCCGCGCGTTCACGAGAAATCCGCCAAATCTGAACGAAGCCGGCAATGATCCCGAGGAACAGCATCGCCAGCATCGCCTTGGGCCGCGTACCGAGCAACTGGTCTGCCGCGAAGCCGATGAACAAGCCCCCTAATGGAGCCCCGATCAGCGCGGACAAGACCCGGTTTCCCTGGGACACGCCCTTCCCGGTAAAGACATTGCGGACCTGCTTGGTCGCAGTCCGTTCCGCCTCTGTGCGATGTGCCGCCGCGAGCCGTTCTTCAAGTGAAGTCAGCCGAGGGTCTTCATCACCACCGGGAGCCTTTTCGTTATCATCCGCAATCATGTCGATTCATCCTCAACCATCGGGGAAAACCGCCATGAAAGCGGGCAATCCCGCCAAGGCGCGCCCCCCTTAGGCGGGGGGTTCCTACGAGTCAACCGCTTGTCAGAATAGCACCGGGCAAGCGAAGTTTCGATCCGCTTGGGCTGCCCTCATCGAAGGCGGAAACGAGGCAAAAACCCGGCGCTGAAATCGGGGGAGAAATGGCAGAAAATTACGGGCAGCGCGGATCGCGTTCCGGCGGAGCGCTGGTGCGCGTATTGATGCTGCCATTGGGCGCTTCGTATTTTTCGCCCGGCTTGGTCCGCGCGATGTTGAGGCAGCCCGCGGTGAAAGCGTACTCCTGCAGCGTGGCATTCGCCGCCTGCGCCTTTTCCGCATAGACCGCGCGGCGCTTGATATTGATGTCCTTCACCAGCGCTTCCAGCGAGGGGCTGGAGGAGCCGACGATCATCAGATAGCCGTCCATCTTCTCGGCAACCTGGCCGGCCTGGCGCGCGGCGTCATAGGCCGGATCGCGCTGGGCAAGCGCAGGCACGGCAATGCCGGCCAGCGTCACGGCGCCCAGGGTGCCCGCGATGGCAAGGCGAGTGCGTTTCATTCGGTTCATTGCGTGTCCCATCAGAAAATATCCGCGTTCTCTTCAATCGTGTTCTCGGCGTCGGCCGCCAATCGATAAATCACTTCCTGCGTGATGTTGATATTGAGCTCGATCACAATCGGCTTGTCCGGAGCGGTGACTGAGATGCACCCCGGCAGAGCCAGCAGACCCAATACCGCAATCACTGTCTTTGCCGCCCCCGCAGGCCCCATTTTCGCAAGCTCCATAGGCGCCTTATGCGCCGGGCGCGCAGGGGAGGTCAATTTCATTGGTTTCATGGCAGTGCTCCGCTTTCTGGAGGCTGAATGGGTGCTTCATCCAAGGGCAGTTCTTCCGGCTCGACTTCGGGCGGAAGGGACAGCGTGGGATTGATGGTCCGCCGGCCTTGCGAATCCAGCAAACCGATCTCGCGCGGATCGCGCACAAGAGCAGGATCGTACATGGAATGGATCGCCGTGATCAGCTTGTAGAACGGCGCGTGGATGTTGACGTTGAAGCGGATCGGCAGGTTCGCCAACTGCTTGGTCACGAAGTTGCGCTTGGCGCTTTCGCCTTGCCTGATCCCGTCGAAGCGCACTCTGGTAACGATCTCGCCGGTCAGCGATCCGTCGAGGAATATCTCCATTTCCCGGTAATCGAGCGATCGAAGCGCATCGAAGGCGAAATTCGCCATCGTCGAAAGATCCTCATAGGTCAGCTCCCCGACATAAGAGAGATTGCCCCCCGGCGGGCGCGATTGCAGATGGCCTTGCTCGATCCGCCCGCCATTCTCGTCGAACACCAACGGCACCGTGCCGTCAAACAGGCCGGTCGCGGCGATATTGGACAGGTCCATCCGCTGTACGAACTCCCCGGCATCCACCGCTTCCAGCCTCAGCGTGTAACGCCGCGTCTCGGCCTCCGCCAGGCGCGTTTGGGTAGGCTCCAGCACCAGCATTCCGCCGATGAAGGGCCAGCGCCCCCCGTGAATGACCATCAGATAATCGGCATCCAGCTCGTAGACCAACTCCCCTTCATCGACTTCGATGCCGGGATTGAAGGAATGGATCCTCAGCCGCTGACGGGGCGCGGTGACGAGGCCCAGCAAATCGGTGAATTCGATCGTGCCCGAAACCCCTTCGACCGGGCCGAAGGCGGCCGCGAAATCGAAATTGTCGGTGGTGAAGCGGCCGGTGCTGGTCACTTCATCCGCGTTCCAGTCGATCCGCCCGGCACCGCGCACAGTGCCGTTTGCATTGGCGACCACGCCGAGCGCCAGCTTGGTCAGCGTATCGGGCTGCATATCCTCATCGAACACCAGCTCGTCCACGTCGAGATCGGCAAAGCCGGTGCCGGTGCCCAGATCGTGGACGATATGCGCCTGGGTGACCGCTCGCTCGCTTTCCGGTTCGCGCAGAAGCGCGTCCGCGGTGATACGGTTGTCTTCCAGCGTCAGCGTGGCGTCACGGGCGATCAGCGGCTCGAACCGGTCGACGGCTTCGCGATCTTCGACGCGCAGGGAACCGCCGGTTAGTTCCAGCCGGCCATCGGCGTATTGCCAGTTGCCGGTCGCATCCAGAATATCGAGCGGCACGGCAAAGAGGCGCATATCGGCGCCGGAGAATTCACCGGTCAGCCCGCTATCGATTTTGGCGTCGAGCTCGCTCAGCTTAAACCGCGTCGCACTGTCCGGCGGCCCCAGTGTAATGTCGACATCGCGCACCGTCATGTTGCCGGGCCATGCCAGACCGACCGCGCCGCTACGCAGCGCGATCTGCGTTTCCCCGAGATGACCCGCCAGGTCGAGCCCGGGCGTGCCCGCCGCAATGCGCGTTCCGGCATCGTCGCTGCGCAGAATGGCGCCACCCGAAGGCGGACAAAGCTCCAGCTCGCGCTTTTCGAGAGTGAGGCTGGCCAGGGTCAGGCTGGCGAAGGACACATCGGTGCATTCGCGCCAGGCGGAAAGGCCGCGATCCGCCGACCAATCTCCCGCAATCGGCAGCCGAAGGGCCTGCGCTTTTCCACCCGGGATCGCTCCGCTCGCGACTGCACTGCCGCGAAAGCCGATCGTTCCGGCAGCGGATCGCTCGATCTGCAATTCGGGAACGGACAGACTCCCGCCCTGCGCCGAATATTCCGCCATACGCAGACGCAACACGGCATCGCTCGACCCGCCGCGATTTTCCATCCTGCCGGAAATCTGCGGCAGACCGCGCCCGCCGGTCGTGAAGCTGCCAGAGAAACGCGGCGCATCACCGCTTGATGAAAACTGGAAGCGGGAAATCGACAGCAACGTCGATCCACTGGACCCGCGCAGGCTGGCCTGGGGAACGACCGCGCTGAGCACCTGCCCGGTCTTGCGCATCGTCACATTGGCGGCGAGCGAACTGCCCCGCCCTTCCCGCGCAAGCGCGCTGCGGATCTGCGCGAGCATCGGCCCCAGCAGCGTGCCCGATGTGGCATCGGCGGCATCGCCCAGCGCGGCAAAGAGAGCCGGACCGGGACGCAGCCCGGCACCGTCAATGTCGGTTTCGATCTCGAGCTTTTCGAAACCTTCACTCGATCGCGCCGAACCTTCGACCGAAAGCCTCCCCAGCGCCAGATCGGGCGTATCCACGCCTTGCACCGCCAGCTCGTAGCTCGCTGTCAGTGCTTCCTTGCGCCAGGCAAACTGGGACGATCCCGATACCGCCTCGACCCGGTTGCCCTCGATCGCCAAAGCGCCGCCAGCAAGACCAGCATCGCCTTCGAAACCGGCAAGATTGCGGTCCACCCGGACCTGCAGATTGAGCCCCGCATCGCGCAGCGAGACGCCCTGTTCCGGGCAATCGAGTGACGCCAGCCGCAGTGGACCGGAAAAACCGGGGCGTTCCGCGTCGATCGACACTTCGCCGAACAGTGTCGCGTTCTGCGCATCGCATCCTTCAAAAGAAAGCTGCGGCGCGTTGACGGCCAGAATGCCGGCAAAACCGCCGCGCAGATGCCCGTTGCCCTGCGCCTTCGCGCCGACCGGGCCGTAATCCGTTTCGATCAGCGCCCGGGCGTCGTCCAGAACCAGCTCCATATCCGGAAACATGAAAGGCTCCGTCGAAGGCTGTTCGTACAGCAGCGGATCGAGTGACCCGAAACTGAGCTTTCCATCGCGATAGCTGCCATACAGCCGCGGCTTTTCCAGAATGACCCTGCCGATGCCGACGAAAGGAAAGCGGGGGACGAGACGGATTTCGGCGCGTTCTATGGTCAGATCCGGATGCTCGGGATCGCCGATAACGATCTGGCTGACGATCTGGCGGCGCGGGCCGATACGGTCGATCGTGTAGCTCGCCTCCAGCCCCATATCTTCAAGCTGACTGGCAATCAGGTCATCGGCGAGCTCCTCGCGCGAGAACCAGACAAAGGCGGCAGCCGCTGCCACGATGAGCGCCAGAATCCCAAAAATCCAGCAGCCCAGGCGGCGGCGCGAGCCGAGCCGGGGAGCCGTTTCGGCCTGATCTTCGGTCTGCTCCGCCATTGGCCTCACACTTGCGCAGATGCACCGCTAAAGGCAATGCATTGTATGTGTAACGCGTTGGCGCGGGGGAAGTTGCCTTGGCGGAGAAAACCGGGACGGAAACCGCCAGCGATGTCTCGCGGCGGGACACAGCCGGGCATCGTGCCCGTCTGAGAAAGAGGCTGCTGGACGGCGGCGCCGAAGCGCTGGCCGATCATGAAGTCCTGGAATACCTGCTGATGACTGCGCGCCCGCGCGTCGACACGAAACCCATCGCGAAATCCCTTATCCGGCGGTTCGGTTCGCTCGCCGGCGTTCTCAACGCGGACCCCGCCTCGCTGGCCGGCCACCCGCAAATGGGAGAAACCAGCGCTGCCGCGCTGAAGATCGTGGCCCTGGCGGCACGCCGCCTGGCCCGCCAGGAAGTCCGGCAGAAGCCGGTTCTGGGCAGCTGGCAGGCGCTGCTCGACTATCTTCAGATCGACATGGCGCATCTGACGGTGGAGCGCGTGCGGGTGCTCTATCTCAATGCGCAAAATATCCTGATCCATGACGAGCATGTGGGCGACGGTTCGATCGACGAAGCCGCCATCCACCCGCGCGAAGTGATTCGCCGGGCGCTCGATCTGGGCGCTACCGCATTGATCCTGGTCCACAACCATCCGAGCGGCTCGCCCGAGCCGAGCCGTGCCGACATCCAGATAACCAACCGTATTGCCGAAGCCGGGCGCCTTCTGGGCATCACCGTGCACGACCACATCGTGATCGGCCGCGAAGGCCATGTTTCGCTGAGAGCCAAGGGGCTGATCTGAAGGCTGGCCGCAGCGCCGGCGCCGCTAGGCGTTCAGCGCCTCTTCCGCTTGCGCCATGTAACCGCGCGTTATCGGCAGGCTGTCGCGTTTGCGCACATATTGCAGCTGGAAATTGCACATGCCGCCATTTTCGAAAGCGGCCGTGGATCCGGAAAGATAGAAGGTCCACAGGCGGAAGAAGCGTTCGTCATACATCGCAACGATCTCGTCGCGATGCTCCATGCAGCGGCGATACCATTCGCGCAGCGTCTTGGCGTAATGGAAGCGCAATATCTCCACATCGGTCACGGCGAGGCGGACCTTTTCGCTGGCAGCGACGGTCTCGCTCAGCGCCGGGATGTAGCCGCCGGGGAAGATATATTTGTCGGTGAATTTGTCCGTGTAGCTCGGCCCGTCCAGCCGGCCGATCGTGTGCAGCAGCATCACGCCGCTTTCTTTCAAAAGGTTGGCGCAGTTGCGAAAGAAGGTCGTATATTGCGGCACCCCGACATGTTCGAACATGCCGACCGACACGATCCGGTCGAAGCTTTCGCCGCGTTTCGCCAGATCTCGATAATCGACCAGTTCGAAACGGACCTTGTCCGAAACGCCGGCAGCCTCCGCCCTTTTCCGGGCCAGTGCCAGCTGCTCCTCACTCAGCGTAATGCCCAGAACCTGCGCCTGCGTCTTGCGCGCGAGATAGATCGCCATGCCGCCCCAGCCGCATCCGATATCGAGCACACGCTGCCCCGGCGACAGATCCATTTTGGAAGCGATATGCGCCAGCTTGGCTTCCTGCGCCTCGGCCAGCGTCATATTGTCGCTGGGCCAATAGGCGCAGCTATATTGCATATGCTCCTGATCGAGCATCAGCTCGTAAAGCTCGTTGCCGATATCGTAGTGATGGGAAACGTTGCGCTTGGAACTGCCCGGCTTGTTGAAAGAGCGGACCATGAACGCAATCCGGTCGCGCGCAGTGCGTAGCAGCCCCGGATCGCCCAGATCGACGCCTTCTTCCCAGGGCCGGTTCGATTGAACCAGCTGGACGAACTGCATGACATCGCCCCGTTCGATGACGATGCGCCCATCCATATAGGCTTCACCGGCACCAAGGCGCGGATTGCTTATCACATCGCGCGGCACCCGCCGGTCGGTGAATCGGATCGCGATTTCTGGATAGCCCGGCGTCGGGCTGCCGAAAGACACATGGCGGCCATCGGCATGAGTGACTTCAAGCACCCCCCTCGTGACCATCCGCTTTAACATGGCGTCTAGCAGTTTCGCGCTCATCGTTAGTGTCATAATCAAAATGGATTTGCCTTGCCAAGCCCATCTCTCACCCTTGCCTTGAAAGGCCCACCGCCCTAGCGGCTCTGTCGAGACGCAATCACCCATCCTCAACCGGAGTCGAAAATGGTCCCCCGTTACGCCCGCCCTGCCATGACCGCGATCTGGGAACCGGAATCGAAGTTCCGCATCTGGTTCGAGATCGAGGCGCATGCGACCGAAAAACTGGGCGAGTTGGGCGTGGTGCCGAAAAGCGCGGCCAAGGCCTTGTGGGATTGGTACGCGGGCGATCCGGAGATCGACGTGGCAGCGATCGATGCGATCGAAGCCGTCACCAAGCACGACGTGATCGCATTCCTGACCTGGGTGGCCGAACAGGTAGGCGAAGAAGCGCGCTTCATGCACCAGGGCATGACGAGCTCCGATGTGCTCGACACCACTCTGGCGGTCCAGCTTTCCCGCGCGGCGGACATTTTGCTGGAAGATCTCGACCAATTGCTCGCCGCGCTGAAGCGCCGCGCCGAAGAGCACAAATATACCGCAACAATCGGGCGCAGCCATGGCATCCACGCCGAACCCACGACCTTCGGACTGAAGCTGGCCCAAGCCTATGCCGAGTTCGACCGTTGCAAGGCGCGGCTGGAAGCGGCGCGCGCGGAAATCGCGACCTGCGCCATTTCGGGCGCTGTCGGCACCTTCGCCAATATCGATCCCTCGGTTGAAGAACATGTAGCCGAGAAGCTGGGCCTGACGCCCGAACCGATTTCGACCCAGGTCATCCCGCGCGACCGCCATGCGATGTTCTTTTCCGTGCTGGCCGTCATCGCCAGCTCGATGGAGCGGCTCGCGGTCGAAATCCGCCATTTGCAGCGCACCGAGGTTCTGGAGGCAGAGGAATATTTCTCGCCCGGCCAAAAGGGATCAAGCGCGATGCCGCACAAGCGCAATCCCGTGCTGACCGAAAACCTCACCGGTCAGGCGCGTGTGATCCGTGGATTCGCCGTGCCTGCGCTTGAGAATGTGGCGCTATGGCACGAACGGGACATCTCCCACAGCTCGGTAGAGCGCTATATCGGCCCCGATGCCACGATCGCGCTCGACTTCTCGCTCGCAAGGATGACCGGCGTGATCGACAAGCTGCTGGTCTATCCCGAGCGGATGCAAAAGAATTTGGACAAGATGGGCGGCCTGGTCCACTCGCAGCGCGTGCTGCTGGCCCTGACACAGGCCGGTGTCAGCAGAGAAGACGCCTATGCGCTGGTCCAGCGCAATGCGATGAAGGTCTGGGAATCGGACGGGGAACTCTCCCTGCTCGAACTCCTCAAGGCCGACGAATCCGTAACCGCGGCATTGAGCGCGGAAGAGATCGAAGAAAAATTCGACCTGGACTATCACTTCAAGCAGGTCGATCGGATATTCAGCCGCGTCTTCGGATGACTTGCGTACTTCCCTTGAGTGGGCAAGCAGCTTAGCATCGCGGCCAATTAGGGCGGAAAGGAGCACGCAGAAATGCAAATCATCCGCACAATCGTCTGGGTTATCGTCGCGATTGTCATGCTGGTTTTCTCGTTCAACAACTGGGAAACCGTCGAGGTCAAGATCTGGGAAAACCTGGTGCTGGAAACGAAGATACCGGCGCTGGTGATCGTCTCCTTCCTGCTGGGCCTGCTGCCGGTCTGGCTGTTTCACACCGGCACGCGCTGGCGCCTCAACCGCCGAATTCAATCCCTGGAAACCGCTGTCCGCAACGCCGTTGCCTCGGATCATGCCGAGGACAGGGCCGCGAATGAAACCACGCCTGCCCTGCAAACCAAAGAGAATGAGGACAAGTGAGCAACCCGATCTATCTCGCGCTCGATCTGCCACAGCTCGATGCCGCGAAAGCCCTTGCGACGAAGGTGAAGGCGCATATTGGCGGCTTGAAGCTAGGGCTCGAATTCTTCTGCGCGCACGGCCATCACGGCGTCCATGAAATCGCGCATCTGGGCTTGCCGATCTTCCTGGATCTCAAGCTGCACGACATTCCCAATACTGTGGCCGGCGCGATGCAGGCGATCCATGTCCTGGAACCGGCGATCGTCACCGTCCACGCGAGTGGCGGCAGAGCGATGATGGAAGACGCCAAGGCGGCTGCAAGCGAACATACAAAGGTGGTGGGCGTTACCATGCTGACCAGCCTGGATAAGAGGGATCTGACGCAAACCGGCGTCGACGGGGACGCCCACGATCAGGTCATGCGGCTCGCCGAATTGTCCAAGCAGGCCGGGCTGGACGGCATCGTCTGTTCAGGCAGGGAAGTCGGCGCGGTGCACAAGCAATGGAAGGACGGCTTCTTCGTCGTTCCCGGATTGCGGCCTGAAGGCAATCATGCTGCCGATCAGAAGCGCGTGGTGACGCCGCGTCAGGCGCGGGACGATGGCGCGAGCGCCCTGGTGATCGGGCGCCCGATCAGCCGCGCAGACGATCCTGTTGCCGCTGCGCGCGCAATCGAAGCCACGCTTTAGCCGCCAGAGGGCCAGCGCAGCCTAGAGCTGATCCTCATAGTCGATCGGGTCGGCGTCGTAGAATTCGTCCCACTTGGCCTGTTCCTTGCGCGTGCTCTCTTCCTGTTCCACCTGGCGCTGGGCCTTTGCCGCATCCTGCATCATCCCGATGGCGTTCGACTGCGCGGTCGCCAGGCTGCCGTCCACACCGTCGCCCGGCCATCCGGCTGCCGTCGATCCGTGGGAGCGCGCTTCGTCATAGGGCCGTCCAACCAGCGTGGAATCGACCTTTTCGATTACGGCAAAGCGGAAGAATTTATGCGCCATGCCTGCCGCAGCACCATCGCTGACCGCACCGCCCGAACAATTGACGGTCACTTTCGTCTGGCCGGCATCCTCTGCCCAGGGCGCCAAGCCAATCTTGCAGGTGCGATTGGCATGCGAGGTCGTGCCGTTCCAACTGACGCTATCCCGCCCGTTGCCCGTCGCGTTGAACTGCATCGTCCCGATGAAGCTTTTTCCATCCTGCATCAGGTCGGCCTGATTCAGCCGGTTGTAGGCCTCGCCAACCGGCATGGCATAGACATCGGCAGGCCGCCGATCGACGAAGAAATAAAAGCTTGCGGCGGCAATTGCGGCCAGCACTCCTGCGGCTAGAAGTTTCATGTTTCCCCCCGGAAATCGTGCTGTGTGGGCAAACATTACCTCATCAAGGTAAAGCAATTACTGCCTTCCGAGCCTTCCGCCAGGGCCGCCTTTGCCGTAACGGACGGGATATGGCTGCGACCAGAATCAAGATCTGCGGAGTGACGACGCCCGATGCGCTGGATGCATCCATCGCCGCGCGCGCGGATTTTGTCGGTTTCAACTTCTATCCCCCCTCCCCGCGCTACGTCACGGCGGCAGAGGCGGCCGCGCTCGGCGCGAGAGCCGGATCGAGTATCGAGACGGTGGGCGTATTCGTCGATGCGGACGATCATACGATTGCCGAAAGCGTTGCGGCAGGTAAGCTAGACATCGTCCAGCTGCACGGTTCCGAAACGCCCGAACGCGTAGCCAATGTGAAAATCCGCCACGGCCTGCCCGTGTGGAAAGTGCTGCCGGTTACGGCGGCCAAGGATGTCGGCATGGCCAGCGCCTACACGCACGTAGCCGATTTCATCCTGTTCGACGCGAAAACGCCCAAGGGCGCGCTTCCGGGCGGCATGGGCCTCGCCTTCGACTGGACCTTGCTGGCCCATTATCACGGGGCGACGCCTTGGGGGATGGCGGGCGGACTGAACCCTGCCAATGTAGCCGAAGCCATCATGACCACCCATGCCCCGATGGTGGATACGTCATCGGGCGTGGAAAGCTCCCCGGGCGTGAAGGATGTGGACAAGATCGCGGCCTTCTGCAAAGCGGTTCGGCAATGTTGATACCGGCCCTTTCTGCCGCACGCATCGGGATACGATGGCGCTGACCGCTTCAGGAAACTGTTCGAAGCGAAGGCCCAGCTGTATCTGAAAGAATGACGACATGACCGACCAATCCGCCCTGCCCAATTCCATTCCCAATTCCTTGCGCAGCCAGCCCGACGAACGCGGCCATTTCGGCCAGTTCGGCGGCCGCTATGTGGCCGAAACGCTGATGCCGCTGATCCTGGACCTGGAGAAGGAATATCGCGCCGCCAAGGACGATCCCGAATTCAAGCGCGAGTTCGAAGCGCTGCTGAAGCATTATGTCGGGCGGCCGAGCCCGATGTATTTTGCCGAGCGGCTGACGGAGCATCTCCGGGCCGATCTGCCCGAAGGCAAGGGCCCGAAAATCTATTTCAAGCGCGAAGAGCTGAACCACACCGGCGCGCACAAGATCAACAATTGCATCGGCCAGATCCTGCTGGCCAAGCGCATGGGCAAGACGCGCATCATCGCCGAAACCGGCGCAGGCCAGCACGGCGTCGCCACTGCCACGGTCGCCGCGCGCTTCGGCCTGCCCTGCGTGATCTTCATGGGCGCCAAGGATGTGGAACGGCAGAAGCCCAACGTGTTCCGCATGAAGCTGCTGGGCGCGGAAGTCCGCCCGGTCACGGCCGGCGCGGAAACGCTGAAGGATGCCATGAACGAGGCGCTGCGGGACTGGGTCGCCAATGTGCATGACACGTTCTACATCATCGGCACGGCAGCGGGCCCGCATCCCTATCCGGAGCTGGTGCGCGATTTCCAAAGCGTGATCGGCAAGGAATCGCGCGAACAGATCATGGAAGCCGAAGGCCGCCTGCCCGATTTGCTGGTGGCGTCCGTGGGCGGCGGATCCAACGCGATCGGCCTGTTCCATCCCTTCCTGGACGACGCCGACGTGGCGATGATCGGCACCGAAGCTGCCGGCCTGGGCATGGATACCAAGAAACACGCCGCCAGCCTGGCGGGCGGCAGCCCCGGCGTTTTGCACGGCAACAAGACCTATCTGCTGCAGGACGAAGACGGGCAAATCACCGAAGCCCATTCGATCAGCGCAGGGCTGGATTATCCCGGCATCGGCCCGGAGCACAGTTGGCTGCATGAAAGCGGGCGGGTGCAATATGTCCCGATCACCGACCAGGAAGCGCTGGAAGCCTTCCAGCTGTGCTGCAAGGCCGAAGGGATCATTCCCGCGCTGGAAAGCGCGCATGCGCTGGCCGTGCTGCCCAAGATTGCCGGTGACTATGACAGCGACAAGATCGTGATCGTCAATGTCTCGGGCCGCGGGGACAAGGACATCTTCACCGTCGCCGTAGCGCTGGGGGCGGAGATATGACCCGCTTCGACACGGCTTTCGCCCAGGGCCCCGCCCTTGTCTGCTTCATTACCGCCGGTGACGGCGATACCGCCGCCAATCTGGACGCGCTGGTGGAAGGCGGCGCCGACGTGATCGAGCTGGGCATGCCCTTCACCGATCCGATGGCGGACGGCCCCGCGATCCAGGAAGCCAATCTGCGCGCGCTGGGCAAAGGGACGAAGACGGCCGACGTTCTGCAGATCGCCGCCGATTTCCGCGCGCGCCACCCGCAAGTGCCGCTGGTTCTGATGGGCTACGCCAACCCGATGGTCCATCGCGGCGCGGAGTGGTTCGCCGCCGAAGCCGCCAAGGCAGGTGTCGACGGTGTGATCTGCGTCGATCTGGCGCCGGAGGAAGATGCCGATCTGGGCCCGATGCTGCGCGAAGAAGGCGTCTCCATGATCCGTCTGGCGACGCCGACAACGGATGCCAAGCGGCTGCCAGCCGTGCTCGATCATGCAGGCGGGTTCCTCTATTACGTTTCCGTCGCCGGGATCACCGGCAAGCAGCAGGCTGCGCTCGATTCCATCGAGGAAGCGGTATCACGCCTCAAACAATCGACCGATTTACCGGTTGCAGTGGGATTCGGCGTGCGCACGCCCGAACAGGCCGAGGCCATCGCGCGCGTGGCGGACGGTGTCGTGGTCGGCTCCGCCCTCGTGGAAATCGTTGGAAAGCATGGCGAAAAGGCCGCCGAACCGCTCAAGGAACTGACCTCGGCCCTTGCCAAGGCCGTCCATAATGCCCGAAAGGTGGCTGCATGAGCTGGCTATCCCGCGTCCGCAATGCGCTGCCCTTCGGTCACAAGCGCGAATCCCCCGATAATCTGTGGGTCAAATGCCCCAGCTGCGGGGAAATGCTGTTCACCAAGGATTACGAGGCGAACCTGACGGTCTGCCCGATATGCAACCATCATGGCCGCATCGGCGCCGACGAGCGGCTGGAACAGCTGATGGATCACGGCTTCAAGCTGCTGCCGCAGCCCAAGGTCAAAATGGATCCGCTGCGCTTCCGCGATTCCAAGCGCTATTCGGACAGGCTCAAGGCCGCCCGCGCCAAGACGCCCCATGCAGACGCATTCTCTTCCGCTTTCGGCAAGATTGCGGGACGCAAGGCCGTGGTGGGCGTGCAGGACTTCAATTTCATGGGCGGATCAATGGGCATGGCCGTGGGCGCTGCCTTCTGCGCCGGTGCCCAAAGGGCGATCAAGGAACGCTGCGCCTATATCGTCGTCACCGCTGCCGGCGGTGCCCGCATGCAGGAAGGCATCCTGTCGCTGATGCAAATGCCCAAGGCGACTGTGATGACACGGCGGCTGAAGGAAGCCGGCCTGCCCTATATCGTGGTGCTGACCGATCCGACGACCGGCGGCGTTACCGCCAGCTATGCCATGCTGGGCGACGTGCAGATTGCCGAACCGGGCGCATTGATCGGCTTTGCCGGGCAGCGCGTGATCCAGGATACGATCCGCGAAAAGCTGCCCGAAGGGTTCCAGCGCGCCGAATATCTTCACGAGCACGGCATGGTGGACATGGTGGTCGAGCGGAAAGATCTGCGCGACACATTGGCCCAGCTGCTCGACTATCTCAGTCCCGCCAAGGCGGCGTGACGCAAGGCCGGACGACGACGCAGCATGCCAGATTTCGCCACCTCGGACGACCCGATGGTCCAGCGCGAACTTGACCGGCTGGCCGCGCTTTCGCTGCCGCAAGGCCGCTTCGGCCTGGAAACGATCCGCGCAATCCTGGCCCGGCTGGGCGATCCGCAGAAGAACCTGCCGCCGACCTTCCATGTCGCGGGAACGAACGGCAAAGGATCGACCTGCGCCTATCTGCGTTCCATGCTGGAAACGCAGGGGCTGACTGTCCACACCGCGACCAAGCCCCACCTTGTGCGCTATAACGAGCGTATCCGCGTCGCCGGCAAGCTGATCGACGATGCCTTCCTGGCCGAATTGCTGAAGGAAGTGCTGGACCAGAGCGAGGATCTGAACCCCAGCTTTTTCGAAGTGACCACGGCTGCCACTTTCCTGGCATTTTCCCGCATTCCCGCCGATGCCTGCGTGATCGAAGTCGGCCTGGGCGGTCGCTTCGATGCGACCAATGTGCTGGAACGGCCGGTATCCTGCGGTATCGCCTCTCTCGGCATCGATCACGAGGCTTTCCTGCTGCGCGAAGACCCGGCGGCCCCCGCCCACCCGCTGGCGCGCATCGCCTTCGAGAAAGTCCATATCGCGCGGCGCGATTGCCCGCTGGTCACCCAATCCTATCCGCCAGAACCGACGGCGGAGATCGTGAAACATGCGCGCGCCGTGGGTGCCACCGTGGCGATGCGCGGGCAGGAATGGGCCGCACATGCCGATACGGCGATCCATTACCGTGACGAAGCGGGAGAGCTGGAACTGCCGCTGCCTCAGCTTTACGGCAAGCACCAGGCGGACAATGTCGCGCTGGCAGTGGCCATGCTGCGCCACCAGACCACGATCCAGGTCACGCCCGAAGCCATGGCAGCGGGCATTCGCGCCACCAGCTGGCCCGCCCGCCTGCAATCGCTGGCCATTGGCCCGATCACCGAAATCGTGCCCGGCGCGGAATTCATCCTGGATGGCGGGCATAATCCCGATGCGGCGCAGGCCATTGCGCGCACATTGGCAGACCGGCCCAAGCTCAACCTGGTGGTGGCGATGATGTCCAACCGCCCGATCGCCGAGTTCCTGCAGCCCATCGCCCCCTTTGTGGAGCGGTTATGGGCCGTGCCGCTGCTGGACCATGACGGGCACGATCCGCGCGAGATCAGCCATGTTGCGCGCGAACTGGGCATTGCGCCCGCCGAGCATTCGGAAAACGTCCAGCAGGCGCTCAAACGGCTGGTGGCGCAGATCGAAGCCGATGGCGACAGCCGGCCGCAGACCGTGCTGATCTGCGGTTCGCTCTACCTCGCCGGCGAAGTGCTGAAGCTGAATAACGAGATCCCGCAATAGCTCGCCATTCGGCTGCCCCGCCGGGCAACTGCGAATCCTACATTCACGATTTCAAAGAACCATATAGGTTCAACCAGATTGGCTCCATGTAGGAAAGCGGTTTTTTCTGAAAAAGCGATTCCCGGCTCGTCAGGCGGTCTCCGCCGCGCCGGGAACGGTGAAACCGCCGCCGGGAATGCGCGAGCGGCGGACCCATTCAATCCCGCATAGCGCCACGGCGACGAAGCCAATCGCGGTCGTTAGCAGGAAGACCTGATAATATCCCTGATCCTCGATCATCTTGCCCAGCGCTCCGCGCCCCAGCGTGCCGACCAGCAATGTGAGGGAGGATAGCAGCGCATATTGCACCGCGCTGTAGCCCTTGGACACGATCGAGGAGAGATAGGCGACGAAGGCCGCTCCGGCGATGCCGACCGCGATGTTCTCTCCCGCGATGGTCATCATCAGCTTGGCCAGCCGCGCCTCCCCGCCGAGATGAGTAACCAGCCAGGTGAAGCCGGAAAGGTCCGCCACCAGCTGCATGCGCGCACCGCCAACCGCGAGATCGGCATAGAGCAGATTGGTCAGCGCCGCGATCAGGGCGCCCAGCGTCAGAGTGGCCATGCGGCCGATCAGCGTCATCAGCGTGCCGCCCAGCGCCAGGCCGAGCATCAGCGCGCCGACGCCGAAGAACTTGGAGGCGACCGCCACCTCGTCATTCGAATATTGGAGCTCGCCCAGATAGAACGGATAGGCGAAGCTGCCCCAGATCGAATCCGTGATGCGGTAGGTCAGCACCAGCCCCAGCACGATGATCGCCGCCCAGCCCAGGCGGCCGACAATGTCCGTCAGCGGATGGATCAGCGCGCGGTATCCGTGATCGACCAGCGCATCGAAACCGCGCGGCGCAGGCGCCTGATGGCTCAGCACATAGTCCCCGCGTTTCTGCAGTTGCACCAGCAGCACCGCGATCAGGGCAGGCACGACCACCGTGGCGATCACGATCAGCGGGCCCTGCGTGGCGATGAAGGCCACCGAATCGGGCCGCGCCTCCGGATCGTTGGAAAGCGAGCGGACCATGAACACGCCCACCGTGATCAGCGCCCAGCCCCACAGCAGCGCAACCGCGCCCAGCGCCAGCGCGCGGACACGCGGCTGCAGCTCGCCTGCCGCACGCAGATGGGCGAATTCCTCCTTGTCCCTCTCCGCGCCGTCGAAGGTCTCGCTCGTATCCGGGGCGAACAGGCTCAGAAAGCCGATCCCCGCCATGATCGCGCCCATCACGGCATAGACCTGCGGCCAGCCGATACGCGCGGCCATGAACAGGGCCAGCGCCCCGCCCACCAGCGCCGCGATGCGGTATCCCATCTGGTACACGGTGGAGAGCATGTCGATCGTCGCGGTCTCGTCCGCCACGTCCACGCGCCAGGCATCGATCACCACGTCCTGCGTGGCCGAGGCGAAGGCGCCGATTCCGGCCAAAAGCGAAAACCAGCCGAGCGAAGTCAGCGGATTGAGCGTGGAGAGCACCAGCAGGATCGCGCCCATCGCCAGCTGCGCGGTAACGATCCATTGCTTGCGCCGCCCTAGCCGAGAGATCAGCGGAATGTTCACCCGGTCGAGCAGCGGCGACCAGAGAAACTTGAACGCATAGGCCAGGCCGATCAGCGAGAAGACGCCCATCGTCTCCAGATCGACTTCCGCCTCCGTCAGCCAGGCATAGAGCGTGCCCAGCAGCAGCGCATAGGGCAGCCCGGCGGCAAAACCGAAGATCGCCATATAGCCTGTCTTGGGATGGCCCAGCGCGGCAATCAGCCTTCGCCAACGGGGCTTCTTCGCGGATTCTTCGGCAGTCGCCATCCTTGTTCCTTCACTCGCTCCCCTGGCGCGCGCGAGATTAGCTTTCACCGCGGCTTTGGGAAGTCTGGTGATTGCGCG
>JAUIFP010000147.1 GCA_030430365.1 Alphaproteobacteria bacterium
TGACGATGTACAGCGCGATCGCGGTGCCGATACCGGCCCACAGGATCGAGACGATCACCGACTTGATCTGGATCCAGACCTGGGCGCCCATCATGAAATCGTCGCCGCCCGGGCCGCCAAGGGCCGGAGAGTAGACGATACCGGTGCCGATCGCACCGACCATGCCGCCGATGCCGTGGATGCCGAAGGCGTCCAGCGAATCGTCGAAGCCCATGGCCGGCTTGACCTTGGAAACCACCACGAAGCACAGCATCGAAGCGATCGCGCCCAGCACGATCGCGCCGAACGGGCCGGAGTTACCGGCTGCCGGAGTGACCGCGACGAGGCCCGCAATGATGCCCGATGCCAGGCCCAGAGCGGAAGGCTTGTGCCCGGCTGCGCGTTCGGAAAGCATCCAGAACAATGCGCCCGATGCAGTTGCCACGAAGGTGTTGATCATGGCGAGACCGGCAGTGCCGTCTGCTTCGAGTTCCGAACCGACATTGAAGCCGAACCAGCCAACCCACAGCAGGCCGGCGCCGACCAGGGTCAGCGTGAGCGAGTGCGGCGGCATCGGCTCGCTGGGATAGCCCTTGCGCTTGCCGAGGATGTAGGCGGCAACCAGCGCCGAAACACCGGCATTGATATGCACCACCGTACCGCCGGCGAAGTCGAGAGCGCCCCAATCGAGGATCAGGCCGCCGCTGCCCCACACCATGTGGGCGATCGGATAATAGACGATCGTCGACCAGATGATGATGAAGATCAGTGCCGCAGAGAACTTCAGGCGTTCAACCGTGGCACCAAAGACCAGTGCGCCGGTAATCGCGGCGAAGGTCATCTGGAAGGCAACGAACACATATTCGCTGATCACTTCATCGCTGAACGTCGCGGCAGTACTGTCTACCGAGACCGATGAGAGGAAATAGCTGCCCCCGCTGATGAACTTGCCGAGGAAACCTTCATAGCTGGTCGCGCCGAAGGCAAGCGAATAGCCCCACATCACCCAGATCAGCATGCCGACACAGGCGGCGGCGGTGACCTGGCTCATGGTGGAAAGCATGTTCTTCGAACGGGTCAGGCCGCCATAGAACAGTGCCAGGCCGGGCAGGATCATCATCATGACCAGCACGGTCGAGGTCATCATCCAGGCATTGTTACCGGGATTGGGAACGGCCACGGCGACTTCCGCCGCAGCTTCGACAGCCTCTGCAGGGACGGCGGCAACCGCAGCATCGGCTGCTTCCTGCGCCCAGGCGGCGGTGGCGGCAAACATGGACGCACCCAGTGCGCCTGTGCCGCAAACAAGTTTACGGATCATAGTATTACCCCTCAAACTATGCGCCGAGCTCACAGCGCAGTGTCCCCGGTTTCGCCGGTACGAATGCGGGTCGACGAAGCGAGATCCAGCACGAAGATCTTGCCGTCACCGATGCTT
Source organism: Alphaproteobacteria bacterium (assembly GCA_030430365.1). Taxonomy (GTDB): domain Bacteria; phylum Pseudomonadota; class Alphaproteobacteria; order Sphingomonadales; family Sphingomonadaceae; genus Andeanibacterium. The sequence continues at coordinate 1,418 of JAUIFP010000147.1, forward strand.
TCGGTGCTGGCGGTCTGCTGGATCGTTTCGACAACCTGCCCAACAATCGCGTCCGTAGCGGCGATCTCGATCTTCACCTTGGGAAGCATATTCGTGGAATATTCCGCCCCGCGGTAGATCTCGGTCTGCCCTTTTTGCCGTCCGAAACCCTTGACTTCGGAAACGGTCATTCCCGCGACGCCAATGGCGCCGAGAGCTTCACGCACCTCGTCGAGCTTGAACGGTTTAATTATCGCAATGACATATTTCATGTCTCATCCCCCGCATTCTCTTGCCGGACCATCCCGGCAGGATTCGAATGACAGCATTTGGCGCGGGCCCCGTCGAGAAAATTCGCAAGATGGCCCGGCCGGTAATTTCTCTCCCGCTTCTAAAAAAAGGGCCGGAGCCTCAGCTCCGGCCCTATTGAGGTTACGTTCGCAGGAGGAACGTCGTGAGGCGGGACCGGAGGAGGAGAGGAGAAGCCCCGGTCCCGCCAAGCTTGTAGGGCTTAGGTGTTGGCGAATTCGGGATAGGCTTCCACCCCGACTTCACCCTTGTCCAAGCCATCCATTTCAACTTCAGCACTCGGGCGCAGGCCCAGGGTGAACTTCAGAATGAACCACAGGATCGCGCTGGCGACGAAGGTGAACACGCCATAGGCAAGGATGCCCATGATCTGCGTGCCGTAGCTTGCGCCATCGTTGGTCAGCGGGACGATGAAGGTGCCCCAGATACCGGCCATAAGGTGGACCGGGATCGCGCCGACAACGTCGTCGATCTTCAGCTTGTCGAGCAGCGGAACCGCGAAGACCACGATCAGGCCGCCGACAGCGCCGATGAAGATCGCCGCAGGCACGGAAGGAGCGAGCGGTTCGGCCGTGATCGAAACCAGGCCGGCCAGCGCGCCGTTGAGCGCCATCGTTACGTCGATCTTCTTGTAGAGAAGCTGCGTCGCGATCACGGCAGCCACCACACCGGCCGCAGCGGCGATGTTGGTGTTGACGAAGATCTTCGACACGTCGGAAACGTCACCCACGGTGCCCATCGCAAGCTGCGAAGCGCCGTTGAAGCCGAACCAGCCGAGCCACAGGATGAAGGTACCCAGTGTGGCGAGCGGAATGTTCGAACCCGGGAACGCAACCACCTTGCCATCGACATAGCGGCCGAGACGCGGGCCGATGATCAGGGCGCCTGCAAGAGCCGCCCAGCCGCCGACCGAGTGCACGATCGTGGAACCGGCGAAGTCGGAGAAACCGGCTTCGGAAAGCCAGCCGCCGCCCCACTGCCAGCTGCCCGTGATCGGGTAGAAGATGCCGGTCAGGAAGACGGTGAAGATGATGAACGGCCAGAACTTCACGCGCTCTGCAACCGTGCCCGAAACGATCGAGGCGGTCGCTGCGCAGAAGACCATCTGGAAGAACCAGTCCGAAGCGACCGAATAGCCGGTCTCCAGATCGGCGCCGCCCACTTCCTGCATCGGATAGATGCCAAAAGTGCCGATATATCCGCTCACGTCGACATACATCAGGCTGTAGCCGGTGGCCCAGAACATGAGGCCGGCCACGGAATAGAGCGTGATGTTCTTGAGGCACTGCATGGATACGTTCTTGGAACGCACCAGGCCGGCTTCCAGCAT
>JAUIFP010000148.1 GCA_030430365.1 Alphaproteobacteria bacterium
TTGAACCCCCGACACGCGGATTATGATTCCGCTGCTCTAACCACCTGAGCTACTCCGCCACGAACGGCTCCGGCAACCGCCTCTATGCGAGGTAAATTGCCGGGCAGGCGGCGCTCTTAGGGCCGCACCCGCCACCGGTCAACCGCGAAAGAGCCACCGCTCTATTCCCGGAACGGATAGTCCGCGATCACCCGCCATAGTCCATCTTCCCAGGCATAGAGCCCGAAGCCGCGAAAGCTGAAGGATCGCCGCTCCAGCCCTTCGCGCAACTCGGCCTGCAGCGCCTTGGCAATGGCCGGCTGAACCTTGTTCTGCACCGTAATATGGAGCCGCAGCGGGCGGTCGTCCTGCGGCGTCAGCAGGCCGTGCATTCTCTCCCCGATCAGATCGTGCAGGTCGACCATTTCCGGGCTGTCGACATCCAGCGCGGTCCCCCGGCCCAGATTCATGATTCCGCCGATTCTGGCCTCAACCGGTGCACGCTTGGCGAGATCGGCCAGCAAATGCCGGACCTCTGACTCCGCTGATGGCGGCAATGCGTGAAACAGGGTGACATGGGCACGCAGACGGTTGCGCTCTGGCGGATAATGTTCGCGCCGCAGGGCGTCGGCCCAGGCCAGGACATCCGGCGGCAATTCGGCAGTGATCAGCAGCGGTGCAGGTTTGCGGGCCTGTTCTGCCAAGATCTACATCTCGCCCCGCTCACGGCGGATCGCGAACCATTTTGCAACATTTTCGTTATGCTGCTCGAGCGTGTCAGCAAAGACATGCCCGCCCTCCCCGTCGGCCACCATGTACAGAGCGCTAGTCTTTTCCGGATTGAGCACGGCGGCAATCGATTCCCGTCCAGGATTGGTGATCGGACCCTTGGGCAAGCCAGCCATCGCATAGGTGTTATAATCATTCACTGCCGCGATTTCGGACTGGCGAATACGCCTGCCCAGCGGTTTGCCCTTGGTGATGGGATAGATGATCGTGGGATCGGCCTGCAGCATCATCCCTTCGCGCAGGCGATTGGAATAAAGCCCGGCGACCATGCGCCGTTCCGAAGGCACTCCAGTCTCCTTCTCCACGATAGAGGCCAGGATCACGGCCTCTTCCGGCGTCTTCACAGCTGTATCGGGCGAACGCTTGGGCCATAGCTCTCGGATCAGTTCGGTCATGGCCGTCTGCATGCGGGTCAGCACTTCGGAACGCGGCTCTCCGCGCTGGAAATCATAGCTGTCGGGCAGGACCGAGCCTTCTACCGGGACCGAGACATCGCCAACCAGCAATTCCTCCGCCATCAAGCGCTCATGCACCATGATCGAGGGCATGCCTTCGGGTACGGTGATCAGCCTGCGAATGACATCGCCCGATTGCAGAATGGAAAGAATTTGGCTTCCGCCGCCTTCCATTGGAAGCAGAAACTCGCCGGCTTTCACATGCCGGCTGCCGCCGAACAGCTTCGCACCCATCAGAAATCGGTCGGACGAGGCGATAAAGCCTTCTTCTTCCAATTTCACCGCTATGGTCGAAAGGCTGGCACCTTCGGGAACAATGAACGGCCGTTCCTCTTCCAGCACGGCCGGCATGAACCAGCTACCCAGAAACCATCCTGCCGGCAGTGCGACCAGCACGAAGGCGGCCACCAAAGCGATCAGGAAGCCGCGCTTCATAGGCCTGTCACAGCTTCTTCATCACCAGGCCGGCATTGGTGCCGCCGAAGCCGAAACTGTTGTTGAGCACGGCGCGCACTTCGCGTTCCCGCGCCTTGAGCGGAACCAGATCGACGCCGTCCGTGCCCTCGTCCGGATCTTCCAGGTTCAACGTTGGCGGCACGATCTGGTCGCGCATGGCAAGGATGCAGAAGATCGATTCCACGGCCCCTGCACCGCCCAGAAGATGCCCGATAGCCGACTTGGTGGAGCTCATCGAAGCGCCACCCAGATCGTCGCCGAACAGCCGCTTGACCGCACCCAGCTCGATCGTATCGGCCATGGTCGAAGTGCCATGGGCGTTGATGTAATCGATATCGGTGGTCGCGAGGCCGGACTTCTTCAGGGCCATCTGCATCGAACGATAGGCGCCGTCCATCTCCGGATCGGGCGCCGTCACGTGATAGGCATCGCGCCTTGGCATGCTCATATTCCTCGAGCACGACGACGCCAGCGCCCTCGCCCATCACGAATCCGTCGCGGTTCCTGTCATAGGGGCGGCTCGCCTGCTCAGGCCGGTCATTGTAGCTGCAATTGAGCGCCCGGGCCTGTGCGAAACCGGCCACGCCCAGCGGGTTGATCGTGCTTTCCGATCCGCCCGCCAGCATGATGTCCGCATCGTCGTCCTTGATCATCCGCGCAGCATCGCCGATCGAATGCGCGCCTGTCGAACAGGCCGTGACGACAGCATGGTTGGGGCCCTTCAGCCCGTACTTAATCGAAACCTGGCCGGAGATCAGATTGATCAGCCGCCCATGCACGAAGTGCGGTGAAACGCGCCCCGGCCCGCGTTCATGCAGCACGATCGATTCTTTCTCGATCCCCGGCAAACCGCCGATACCTGAACCGATCGAACAGCCGGTCCGCAGCTTGAGCGCTTCGTCCATCTCTTCCAACCCGGCATCCTCGATCGCCTGGCCGGCAGCATCGATGCCGTAGACGATGAAGGGATCGACCTGGCGCTGGATCTTGGGATCGACCCGCTTGTCCGGATCGAAGCCATATTCGTGATCGGCAGGTTTGACCTCACAGGCGATCTTGCACTTTTGGTCGGTGGCATCGAAACGCGTGATCGGCCCTGCCCCGCTCTTGCCGGCAAGGATATTCGACCAGGTTGTTTCCACGTCACCGCCAAGCGGTGTGACAAGTCCCAATCCGGTTATGACCACACGGCGCATACACACTCTCCAAAGTCACGAAAGGCCCAGCCACACTGGCTGAGCCTTTCCTATCCCGTCCGCATAAGGCGGGCCGCCCATGCGGCGGGAAGTGGGCGGATCAGCCCTTATG
>JAUIFP010000149.1 GCA_030430365.1 Alphaproteobacteria bacterium
TCCTTCAGTTCGATTTCCTTGGCGACGGAAACGCCGTCCTTGGTGATGCGGGGAGCACCGAAGCTCTTGTCGATTACGACGTTGCGGCCCTTGGGGCCCAGCGTAACCTTTACCGCATTGGCGAGCGTGTCGACGCCCTTGAGGATGCGTTCGCGCGCGTCGCGCGAAAATTTCACGTCCTTGGCAGCCATTGTTCAATACCTCTCTTGAGAAATTCGTGAGTGGATAAAAGCGGATGCGATCAGGCGATGACGCCCAGAAGATCGCTTTCCTTCATGATCAGCAGTTCTTCACCGTCGATCTTGACTTCGGTGCCGGACCACTTGCCGAAAAGCACGCGGTCGCCGGCCTTGACGTCGAGGGGGATGCGATCGCCATCGTCGTCGCGCGCGCCGTCGCCGACGGAGACGATTTCGCCTTCGCTCGGTTTTTCTTTGGCGCTGTCGGGAATGATGATACCGCCGGCCGTCTTCTCTTCTGCTTCGAGACGACGGACCAATACGCGGTCGTGCAGCGGACGGAATGCCATAGTGATGACCTCTTCCAAAAGTTGAGAGTTTAACTGTGTTGGCACTCTAGCATAGAGAGTGCCAGCGGCGCGGATATGGTAGCCATGAAACGGGCCGTCAAGCGGAGTCTGCCAGAATTTTTTCGCCAATATTTCAGTTGCGGCGAAGCGCGGCGTTCCAGGGTGGGACGCATGCCCTAGGCGGGCAGAGGAACCAGCCCGATCCGCTCCCGGCGCGACCAGCGCAGCAGCATCAGGCCGGCCACCACGATCAGCCCCACGGCCAGGCCGATCCACACGCCGGTTCCTTCCAGCGGAGTCCAGAAGCCCAGCCACACGCTGGCGCCGAGCCCCGGCACCCAATAGCCGAACAGCGCATAGGCCATCGGGATGCGCGTATCCTGCAGCCCGCGCAGCACGCCCGCCGTCACCGCCTGGATGCCGTCGAACAGCTGGAAGGCCGCCGCGATCACCAGGAACTGGAGCGCAAATCCAACCAGCGCGGCATTGGCCGGCAGGGCAGGATCGACATAGATCGACAGCAGCAGGTGGGGCGCAAGCAGCATGGCCAGCGCAGTGCACGACATGAAGGCCAGCCCGATGCCCAGCGCCACCCAGCCGGCGCGCCGGATCCCCTCAGGGTCGCGCGCGCCATAGAAATAGCCGACCCGGATCGTCGCTGCCTGGCCCACGCCGAAGGGCACCTGGAAGGCCAGGGCCGCGATCTGCAAGGCCACGGTGTGCCCCGCCAGCGGGGCCGCGCCGAAGCGCCCCATCAGGAAGGCCGCCCCGCCGAATATGCCCGCTTCTGCCAGCACCGTCAGGGCGATCGGCGTGCCGATGCGGATCAGCAGCCGCAGCCGTTCCCAATCGGGGCGCCAGAAGCGCAAGAAGATCCGGTAGACATGCAGGTCCGGATCGAGCCGGATCGCCAGCACATAGGCCAGGACGGTCAGCACCGAAGTGATGACAGTGGCGATCCCGGCGCCCACCAGGCCCAGTGCCGGCGCCCCCAGATTGCCGAAGATCAGGGCGTAGTTCGCCACGGCGTTCACGCCGATCCCGCCGGCCGTGATCAGCGTGGCGAAGACCGGGCGGCCCAGCGCGGAGACATAGCTGCGCAGGACACTGGCCAGAACCATCGGCACGGTCGCCCAGGCCAGAACGCCCATGTAATCGGAAGCGAGCGCGGCAATAACCGGGTCCTGCCCCGTCAGGTCCATCAGCGGGCCCAGCAGCAGGCACAGGCCCATCCCCACCGTTCCGGTGACCACGGCCAGCCACAGCGCCATGCGGCTGGCCCGCCGCACCGGGCGGCGTGCGCGCGCATTGGCGCCGAGCTCCGCCGCCACCAGCGGGGCAACGGCGCCGGTCAGCCCGATCAGGGCCCAGCAGACCAGGCCGAACACCGCCACGGCAAGGGAAGACGCCGCCAGCGGCTCGTCGCCCAGCCGGGCAATGAAGATCACGTCGACCGCATAGGTCAGCATCTGCAGAAGATTGGCGAGCGCCAGCGGCCATGCGAGACGCATGGTGGCGGCCAGTTCGCCGCGCCAGGTCAGATGCGGGTCTGCGTAAGACATAAAGCCGGCCCGGATAGGCGCGGGGCGTTGCAGGGGAAAGTATCATTTGTGACGATTTGCCCGTTCCCCGCTTCATAGAGGCAAGCGGGCAACAGCAAGGGAGCCCCGCGGGCGCCCCCGCCCGGCGAAAAGGGCTTGGCATGGGCCACCCAGCTGTGCTTGGGGCGCAGCCAAATCGCTTAGGAGTCCGAAGAATGAAGTCTGTGAAGCTTGCAGGGGCGGCGGGTCTGGCGCTGATGCTGGCCGCATGCGGAGGCACCAGCGAGGAGTCGGCAGCGTCGGAAAACGCCGCTGCGCCCGCGCCTGCGGAAACGAGTGAAGTCGCCGCGGATGCGGCAGCGGATGGCGGCCATCACGATGCGGGCCGTCCGCCGATTGCCTTCGCCCAGTGCAAGGCGTGCCATTCGGTAGAGCCGGGCGTGCACGTCCTGGGCCCCAGCCTGGCCGGGATCTACGGCACCAAGGCCGCGGATATCGAAGGTTTCGCCTTCAGTCCGGCGATGCAGGAATCTGGCCTGGTCTGGGATGAAGAAACGCTCGACAGGTACCTGGAGAATCCGCGCGCAGTCGTTCCGGGCACGACCATGGCCTATTTCGGGCTCAAGGATGAAGAGAAGCGCCGCGAAGTCGTGGAGTATCTCAAGACACTCTGATCGCGCGGCGAATGCTTCGCGCAAATGAAAAGGGCGGCGCCTTGCGGTGCCGCCCTTTCCTTATCGTCTGCCGAGAAGGCGAGAAGATTACTTGAGCTCGACGGTGCCGCCGGCTTCTTCGATCTTCTTCTTGATTTCTTCGGCTTCTGCCTTGTTCGCACCTTCCTTGATCGGCTTGGGTGCGCCTTCGACCAGCGCCTTGGCTTCGCCCAGGCCCAGGCCGGTGATGG
>JAUIFP010000150.1 GCA_030430365.1 Alphaproteobacteria bacterium
GCATTGCTACCGCAGGCCGTGAGCGCGACAGTAGCTGCAAGCAGCGGGAGAGCGATAAATTTAGTATTTTTCATATTCCGGTTCCCGATTGTGTGCCGGTCTCTTCCGGCTAACTGCATGCCGGATGTTGGAATTATATGACAGATGTATGACAAAGCTCAGCGGCTGCGCTCAATAGTCTGTAGTTTCACGGTCACAACCGTTCCCTGACCTTTCTTGCTGGCGATGTCGAGGCGGCCGCGGTGACGCTCCACGATATGTTTGACGATCGCGAGCCCAAGCCCCGTTCCACCCGCTGCGCGGCTGCGTCCTGGATCGGTGCGATAGAAGCGCCGGGTCAGATGCGGGATATGCTCGGGATCGATTCCTTCGCCGTGATCGGTGACCGTGATCGTCGCGCGATCACCGTCTTCCCGAGTTACGACAATTTCCACAGGTTGGTCGTGGAAACCGTATTTAAGGCCGTTATCGACCAGGTTGCGCACCAGCTGTTCGAGTTGCTGGCGATCGCCTCGCACCATGATTTCATCTTCCGGAACGGTTATCTGAATGCGCGGCTTGTCCTTGGGCGCTCCCGCTTCCTTGGCAGCTTTGGCCACCAGTTTGCTCAAATCGATCGGTTCGTCCGGCTGTTCGTGTTTCTCGGCCTCGATTCGCGAAAGCGACATAAGGTCGCTGACCAGGCTCTGAAGACGCCGCGCCTCTCTCAGGACCGTTTCGAGAAATTTGCTCGAAATCTCTGGTTCGACCGGTTCGCCGGGCTCGGTGAGGGTTTCTACATATCCGATAATGGAGGCGAGGGGAGTGCGCAGCTCGTGGCTGGCATTGGCGACGAAATCCGTATGGGCTCGGCTGATATCCGCCTCGGCCGTGCGGTTGTGAAGCTCTATGACCCAGTATCGCTCGTTTATGGCATGGCGTGTGACCTGCCAGATACTTCGCGGCGTGGTGAGCCCCTGGATTGTCACTGATCCGCCGCGCTTGCGATCGAGCAGGCGAACGGCCTGCGGGTGGCGCAGGGCGACGCGTGCGTCCTGGCCTACGATGTGTTTGCCAAAGACCACCCGGGCAGCAGAATTCGCGATGATCACCCGGTTTCGGTCCAATAACATCAGCGGAAGGCTGAACTGTTCGATCAGGTCGCGCATCCCGTCGCGCGTAAGCTGGACACTGTCGGTCTGCTGCTGAACCTGCTGGGGTTCGGGCCTGACGATCCAGAGCGATCCAATCCACAGCAGCATTACGGCGACCACCAGCAACGGGTTCGCGCCTGCAACCAACATGCCGATGCCGGAAAGTCCGGCAATGACGATACCGGGCCAGGGCAGGGTGCGGGGCTCGCTCATGGTGAAACGCGCTTAGCCGCGCCGGGCTCGCTTCGCCAGTGCCAACGCAGCCTTGTCATAATTCCTTGGGCAAAGAGATATTTGAGGCACAAGATGAGCCGACGCGCATTGGTCAATTGAGAACTGGAAAAGCATGAGCGGGGCAGCTTAGCCGATGGAACTTCTATATATTCTCCTGATCGTACTGGCTGCAACAAGGCTGTGCGGGGAAATCGCCGAACGCCTTGGGCAACCTTCGCTGGTGGGGGAGATTGTCGGGGGGATACTGCTGGGTATCGCCATTACCTGGTTCTCGGCAGACCTGCCCATTCTGCGCCGCGCGACGGAGAATGAAGCCTTCGTTGCTCTCACCGAACTCGCAATCTTTTTCCTCATGCTTCTCGCCGGGATTGAGCTCAAGCCGCAGAAGCTCGCCGAAGCAGGTGTGAAGTCTTTCGCCATCGCATGCGGGGGCTTTTTCGTGCCTCTTTCCCTTGGATTCGGCCTGGCATGGTTCTTCATGCCGGAATCCGATCTTAAACTTGCACAATCGCTGTTTGTCGGTACGGCGCTGGCGATCACCGCGATCCCGGTTGCAGTCAAAATCCTCATGGACTTGGGCAAGCTGCAAACCGAGACGGGTAATCTGATTGTTTCTGCTGCCCTGTTCGACGACGTGTTCAGCCTGATTCTTCTGGCCGTTCTGTTGGCGATAATCGGGACTGGCGGCATTCCGTCTTTCGGCGAATTCGCATCGATCATCGGAAGCGTGGCAATATTCTTTGCCGTCACGGTCGTGATCGGGATGTATATCATCCCGAAGGTCGGACGCTGGATTAGCGAGACCCAAAGCCCGGAATTCGAAATGAGCGCGATCCTGCTCTATGCGCTGGGATATTCCTATTTCGCGGAACTGATGGGGCTTCACTTCATATTGGGCGCGTTTCTGGCAGGGCTGTTCTTCAACCGGACCACGGTAGATCGCAAAGTGTTCGAAAGTGTTCAGGCGAAGGTTTCGGGGATTACGAGCGGGTTTCTCGCGCCGATTTTCTTCGCATCGATCGGCATGCATCTCGATCTCTCGGCCATCACAGCCATACCGCTATTCGTGGTGCTTTTATTGTTGGTCGCGTTCGGCGGAAAGATGGTCGGGGCGGGCATACCCGCCTATTGGCTGGGCGTCGGCCGCAATGGAGCGTTGGCTATCGGCGTGGCGATGAGCGCGCGCGGCGCAGTTGAACTGATCATCGCTGATATCGCCTTGCGCGGCGGCGTGTTCTCGACACCGGACCCCGCGCCGCCGATCGTGGCCAATCTGTTTTCTGCGGTGGTAATCGTTGCGGTCGTGACGACGCTTGCCACGCCAATTCTACTGCGCAGCCTGTTGGGCCGAGGCGAGAATGACGAAGCGTCCAAAAAGGAAGCCGAAAAGTAGCGATTGCCGAACTGGTGACCCCTACGGGAATCGAACCCGTGTTTCAGCCGTGAGAGGGCCGCGTCCTGACCGCTAGACGAAGGGGCCTTGTGCCTCGGCTAAGGCCCGAAGCCTTGCCGGCAAGCACCGTGGTGACCCCTACGGGAATCGAACCCGTGTTTCAGCCGTGAAAGGGCCGCGTCCTAACCGCTAGACGAAGGGGCCACGTCGGTGC
>JAUIFP010000057.1 GCA_030430365.1 Alphaproteobacteria bacterium
GAGATCAACCGCACGCCGCCCAAGACGCAGGCCGCCTTGCTGGAAGCGATGCAGGAACGGATGGTGACGCTGGATGGCGAAACGCATTCGCTGCCCGATCACTTCATGGTGGTTGCCACGCAGAACCCGATCGAAAATCAGGGCGTCTACCCGCTGCCCGAAGCCCAGCTGGACAGGTTCCTGTTCAAGCTGCTGGTGCCCTATCCCAGCGCGGAAGAGGAAGCGGCCATCGTCACCCGTTTCGGGGAGCATAGCGGCCCGCCGCATCCGGAAGATTTCGGCATCGCCACCGTGACCGATGCGGCCACGTTGGCGCAGACATCCGATGCGGTGAAGAATGTCGCCATTGCCCGCGAAGTGATCGACTATGTCGTGCGCCTGGTTCGCGCCACGCGCGAAAGCGCCGATCTGGCAAGCGGGGCCTCCCCCCGCGCCGCCGTGCTGCTGGCCAATGCGGCCCGGGCCCGGGCGGCGCTTGCCGGGCGGGACTATGTCCTGCCGGATGATGTGAAGGCGCTGGCCACGGCGGTGCTGCGCCACCGCCTGATGCTCTCCCCGGCGGCCGAGATCGAAGGGCGCGCAATCGAAACGCTGGTCGATAGCCTGGTCGAACAGACCGAGGCGCCGAAGTGATCCGCGGATGATCGTCCCCACTGCCCGGACCCTGGCCCTGGCCGTACTGGCCGCGCCCGTGGCGCTGGTCGTGGCCGCCACTGCGCCGGGTGCGTGGGTGGCCGCGCCTGCCGCGGGGGTCGCGCTGCTTGTGCTGGTGCTGCTCGATGCGCTGGCCGCAGGGGCGCTGCAGGATCTGCGGGTAATCGCTCCGGCCGATGCCGAAGTGGGTGAAGAGCTGGAAGTCGCCGTGCTGGCGGATATTGCCGGGCGGGCGATGGGCGGCACGCCGGAAGTGGCGCTGGCTTTCGATCCGCGCCTCGGCACTGGCGGGCGGGCGCAGATCGGCCTTCGGCGGGATCCGGGCAGCGGGACATGGACAGGCAAGGCCGCGCTTGTGCCATCGCGCAGGGGCACGGCCTCACTGGAGCGGCTCTGGCTGCGCTGGCCGGGGCCGCTCGGGCTGGCGCACCGCCAGGTGACGCGCGAGCTGGACAACGAAGTGCGCGTCTGGCCCGATCTGGCGCCGGTTCGCTCGCCGGCCCTGCAGACCTTTCTACGCGATGCGCAATTCGGCCTGATCGCTCGCCGGGTGCGGGGCGAAGGCACACAGTTCGAAGCCCTGAGCGAGTATGAGCCCGGCATGGACCGCCGGCGGATCGACTGGAAGAGTTCGGCCCGCCAGACGCGCCTCTATGCGCGGGAGAATGAAAGCGAGCGCAACAATCAGATCGTCTTCGCCTTCGATTGCGGGCAGGCCATGTGTGAGCCGGTGGACGGCCTGCCGCGGATCGACCGGGCGGTCAGTGCGGCGCTCACCGCATCCTATGTCGCGCTGAAGGGCGGGGATAAGGTGGCGCTGTTCGGCTTCGGACAGCGGCCCGAACTCTTCACGCCTTTCACAACCGGCAGCCGTAATTTCCACCGCCTGCAAAGCGCGGCCGCTGCGCTGGACTATCACGCGGCGGAACCGAACTTCACGCTGGCCCTGGCGACGCTTTCGGAGCGGCTGAAGCGCCGATCGATGATCGTGCTGTTTTCCGACTTCACCGATCCGACCAGCGCGGAACTGATGGTGGAAAGCGTGGGGCGGCTGGTGGGCAAGCATCTCGTGCTGTTCGTCACCATGGAAGATACCGAATTGGCCGATCTGCAGGGTGCGGAGCCCGAAACGGTAATGGATGTCGCCTCGGCCGTGACGGCGGGCACGCTTTCGCGCCAGCGCGCGATCGTGCTGCAGCGGCTCCGGCAAATGAATGTCGATGTGATCGAAGCGCCGTGGAGCGCGATCACCTATCGCCTGATCGACCGCTATCTGGAAATTAAGCGGGCCGGGAGCATCGGATGAAGCGGCCCACTCTCCTCTTCCGCAAGAAGGCACCCGAAGCGCCCGTCGATATCGAACAGGCGGCGCTGCGTTCCGACCGCTTCCGCCTCGAACGCGAAGGGGAGTGGAAGCGGCTGGAGGAAATCGTGCGCCGGATGGAAAGCGGGCGGCTGCGCGGTATTGCGGATGAGGAACTGCTGGAGCTGCCGGCGCTTTACCGCACTGCCGCCTCCAGCCTGGCCGTCGCCCGGGAAACATCGCTCGATGCCGCCACGCTCGCCTATTTGGAGGCGCTGGTGCAGCGCGCCTGGTACCAGGTCTATGGCCCGCGCATCGGCTTCATCGCCTGGCTGCGGCGTTTCTTCGGCGGAGGATGGAGCGCGGCCGTACGCGCGATCTGGCTGGAAATCTGCATTGCCCTGGCCGCGATGCTGGCGGGGGGCGTGGTCGGCTGGCTGCTGGTCGATCGCGATGAACGATGGTTCTATTCGCTCGTCGGCGGCGGCATGGCGGGCGGGCGCGCACCCGGCGCGCCGGTGGAGGTGCTGCGCCAGTCGCTGGAGGGGCAGGACCATGCCGGCGGCTTGTCGGCCTTTGCCGCCTTCCTGTTCAGCAACAATGCCGGGGTTGCGATCCTGGCTTTCGCGCTGGGCTTCGCCTTCGGGATCCCTTCGCTGCTGCTGCTGATCCAGAATATCGCCTTGCTGGGCGCCATGCTGTGGGTTTTCCACGATGCCGGGCTGGCAATAGAATTCGCCGCCTGGCTCTCTGTCCACGGAACCACGGAGCTGTTCGCGATCCTGCTGGCGGGTGCGGCGGGGCTGCATATCGGCCGGTCGATGGCATTCCCGGGGGACCGTTCGATCATGGCCGCGGCAGCGCGCAGCGGGCAGCGCGCGGCAGTGGTGATGCTGGGCGTTGTGGTGATGCTGATTGTGGCGGCGCTGCTCGAGGGCTATGTCCGCCAGCTGGTGGCGGCGGCGCAGCTGCGCTTTGCCATTGGCGGGGCGATGCTGGCCTTCTGGCTGGCCTATTTCTTCCTCTTTCGCGGACGCGCGCAGGAGGGTGGGCGATGACCGCGGCGGCCAGGCGGGAGGCGCGGCTGGAGCGCAAGCGGCGCGAGATGGTGACGCCCGAAGGCATTGCCCTGCCGATCACGCTGGCCAGCCGCAGCACGCGCTTCGGGGCCCTGCTGATCGATCTGATCATCATCTTCGCGGTCAATATCGGCCTGTCGATCCTCCTGCGTTCATTCGCGCTTGCCGTCTTCGCCGAGAGCGGATTGGCGAACCGCGCCGCAGTGCTCGAATTTCTGCAGGTCGTGATGATCCTGATCTCCTTCGTGCTGCTCAACGGCTATTTCATGTTCTTCGAACTCGGGCCGCGCGGGGCGACGCTGGGCAAGCGGCTGACGGGGATCCGCATCGCCGCGCGCGATGGCGGAAGGCTGAGCGCGGAAGCGGTGATCGCGCGCAATCTGCTGCGCGATATCGAGCTGTTCCTGCCCCTCGGCCTGGTCGTCGCATGGTCGATCATGACGATGATGGGCGAAGGGATGGGCTCCGCTCTGCTGGCGGCGACGATCTGGTTCTTCGTCTTTGCGCTGTTCCCTTTCTTCAACCGGGACCGCTTGCGCGCAGGCGATTTGATCGCCGGCACCTGGGTCGTCGAAGCGCCGAAGCGCAAACTGGCCGAAGCGATGTCGCTGGGCGAGGGGTCTCGCGGCCGCTCGATAACGACTGGCGCGCAATACCGTTTTGGCGATGAAGAATTGGCGGTCTATGGCGAATACGAGCTGCAGACGCTAGAGCGTGTACTGCGCGAAAACAAGCCCGATGCGCTGGTCACCGTGGCGGAGACGATCTGCGCCAAGATCGGCTGGGAAAGCGGCGTGGGCGATGAGCGCGCCTTTCTCGAGGCGTTCTATGCGCAGCTGCGTGCGAGGCTGGAGCGGGACATGCGTTTCGGCAAGCGCAAGGCGGACAAGCACTCGTGAATGGGAGCAGAGTCAATCTGACGGATGATCTCTTTGCCTGCTCCGGCTTGTGATAGAGCGCAGAGGCCATGATCCTGCGACCAGCCACCTTGGACGATGTCGAACCGCTGGCGCGGCTGGGAAAGACCAGCTTTGTTGCCAAGTTCGGTCACCTCTATGGGGCGGAGGATCTGAATGCCTTTCTGGACGAGACATTTTCCAATCGAGCCCTAGCCGCTGAACTAGCCGATCCGGACCGGGCGTACCAACTTGCGGAGATAGACGGGGCCCTGGCCGGCTATTGCAAGATCGGCGTCGGTAGTAGCTATGCCCAACACTCAACCGGGCAGCATCTGTGCGAGATCAAGCAACTATATACCGATCCGGGTCTGACCGGGCGCGGCATCGGTGCCCAACTAATGAAATGGGCACTGGCAGAGCTCCGTTACCGCGGCGCAGACACCATTTTGCTGACGGTCTTCAGCGAGAACCATGGGGCTCAACATTTCTATGAGCGGTTCGGGTTCGCCAAGATCGCAGACATTCATTTCTGGGTCGGCAATCATCGCGATGACGAATTCCTGTACGAATTGAAACTCTGATCGGGCGCGCGCCAAGCCGATGCGGCGCTGCCAAACTGTTCTTTCCAATCGCAAAATTCCGGTCATTTCGGGCGGACGAAACGATTTGTTTACGCTGTTCGTGCACCATGCTGGCGATAAGAACGGGTGACGCAAATCGATCGCGCCAAGGCAAATTGGCGGATCAATTGATGGATGCTGCACCTGATTAAGAGGTCGCAATGCATTCACCGCTTGAAAACGAACAAGTTGCGGCACGAGTCAGCAATCCGGAATACAGGCGGCTCTACCTGTCGATCCGGATCAAATTCGTGCTTGCCATGATGGTCGCCGTCGCATGGACGGGCACCAGCGTTTATCTGGCGCAGGCCTGGATGATGGACCTCGGCAATCTGACGCATCCCTATTTCGCGCTTTGGGTCATCACATTCATCGCCTTCGTTCCGGGTTTCATGAACGCCTTCCTGTCGATGTCGCTGCTGCTCGACCGGCGTCCCCCGAGACGGGACTTCGAACAATATCCCGGCGTCACCATGCTGATCGCCGCCTATAACGAGCAGGATGCCATCCGCGCGACGCTGGAAAGCATCGTATCGCTCAAATATTCGGGGCCGTTGGAGGCACTGGTCGCCAATGACGGATCGACCGACGAGACGGCCGAACGCGTGCGCCAGGCGATAGCGGAGCTGGACATACCGGCCAACGTCACGATCCGCCTGCTCGACTACAAGGAGAACCGCGGCAAGGCGAATGCGCTCAACAGTGCCCTGGACGAAGCGACTTTCGATCTGATCTGTACGATCGACGGGGATAGCCGGCTGCGCGACGATTCCATGCGCCAGCTGGTCGAACGGTTCCTGAGCGATCCGCCCGGAACGGTGGCCGTCGCAGGGGCCGTGCTGGTCCGCAACAGCCGCGCCACGCTGATCACGCGGGCGCAGGAATGGGACTATTTTCACGGCATTGCCGCAGTGAAGCGCATGCAGAGCATGTATCACGGCACGCTGGTGGCGCAGGGCGCCTTCTCGCTCTATCGCAAGGACGTTCTGAAGGAAGTCGGCGGCTGGCCGCATACGGTCGGCGAAGATATCGTGCTGACCTGGGCGATGCTCAAGCGCGGTTACCGCGTGGGCTATGCCGAAGACGCGATCGTGTGGACGGATGCGCCCACCACGCTCAGCCAGTTCCTCAAGCAGCGCAAGCGCTGGGCGCGCGGCATGATCGAGGCGTTCGACATTCACAGCGGCCTGCTGCTCAAGCCGCGGCTTTCGATGCTGTTCGTATGGTGGAACATGCTGTTCCTGCCGCTGGATCTTACATTCACGCTGATTTTCGTCCCCGGCCTGATCGCCGCCCTGCTGGGCTATTACTGGATTGCCGGGCCGCTGACTCTGCTCCTGCTGCCGCTCGCCGTGCTGTGGAACGGCGTCATCTTCGGCATTCAGAGCAAGATGTTCCGCAGGGAAGGGTTGAAGGTCCGACGGAATTTCGCAGGCCTGCTGTTCTACGTGCTGATCTACTCGGTCGTGATGCAGCCGGTTTGCCTGTGGGGATACATTTCCGAATTCATCGGCCAGCGCAAAGGGTGGGGCACGAAATGATGCAGAGGCTTTGCCGTTTGCTCGCGCCGCTGGCGCTGGGCGCAATCCCGTTTGCTCCGGCAATGGGCCAGGACAGCACCGGGCCGAGCCCGGCTGCAGGCGTGGAAGTGTGGGCCAGTACCGATGCCGACAACACCGACGTCATCAAGCTGACGGGCCGCGCCTTGTGGAAGTTTGATGGCCGCGAAAAGTATCAGGGCATCGCTCTGGAGAAGGCGTGGTTCACACCCATAGGCGGCGACACGCGCGAGGAAGAGCGCATCTATCTCGACCTGGCGGACAGCGCGGGCGAAAACTGGCTTTGGCGTGCGCGTATCGGCACGAATGGCGATACCGTTCTGGGCTCAGCCAATCTGCGCCGGCGGGATTGGAAATACGAATTCTTCCTTGAGCGCGAGATCATCGAGACGCCTCGCGGCGTGGATGAAGGGATCTATTACACTTTCGGTGGTGTCAGCCTGGACCTGCCGGTGGACGACAAGAATACCTTCACCGTGATGGGCGGGGTGCAGGAATTCACCGGAGACAATGTGCGCCTGCATGCGCGTGCGAATTATATCCGCGTGCTCGATTCCGGCAGCGGGCTGACGGTGCAGTTGCGCGGCCGATATTACCATTCCACCCATCCGCGCGAGTTCGATTACTTCTCGCCGCGCGACTATGGGGAGATTGTTCCCGTGCTGCAGATGCGGCGCTTCGACGGGGATGGCTGGATGTATCTGGTGGCGGCGGGTTACGGCGCCCAGAAAGCCACCGGCAGCGATTGGCAGGCATCGCGCTATGCCAATGTCAAAATCGAAAGCCCGCGCAATGCGCGGCACATCGATGCCTTTGCCGAAGTGGTCTATTCCAACACTTCGATCAGCGGCGGCTTGAACTACGATTATGTCCTTGGCCGTTCGGGACTTACTCTCGCCTTCTAGCTATCGGCGATTCCTAGCTTCCCGAAGTGCCGCGCTCGGCGGGGCTTGTCAGGATTCTCTCGCGGGAAGAGCGGACGTCGCCCGAGGCGAGCTGGTCGCGCATGCGTTCCTGGTCGCTTTGCCGGAAGGTATCCTCCGCTCGGTCGATTTCCTCTTCGCCAAGTCCGAGATTTTCGAGCGCGCGGCGCCCCATGGCCACAGCCGATTCCAGGACTTCGCGCATCACGTAGGTAGCGGGTGAATTGCGCAGGCGGATCACGCTGCGCCGGTCGAAGCCGCGCACGAAGATCGCCGCATCGGGGAACGCATCGCGCACGGCCTTGACCAGCCCCGGCTCCACCTGATCCTTGTCGATACAGAAGGCGATCAGCTGCGCATCCGCTGCACCTGCCTGGCGCAGCATGTCCAGCCTGGTTCCGTCTCCGAAATAGACTTTCGCACCGAATTCCTCCGCAACGTCGATCATCTCCACATCGGTGTCGATCAGCGTCACCGAAACGCCGCCCGCCATCAGCATCTGCGCCACCGATTGGCCGAACCGGCCATAGCCTACCACCAGGGCCTGCGCGCCGTCCGCCTTGGGCCCGTCGCGTGTGCCCAGATTGGCATCGGGCACTTGGCGGATGCGCTTGGTGGCGAGCATCAGGAACGGCGTGGCGATCATGGAGAGCGTCACGATGGCGCCGAATAGGCTCGCGGCTTCCGGCTCGATCAAGAGCGCATCCTGCGCCTGTGCGAACAGGACGAAGCCGAATTCGCCGCCCTGGCTGAGCAGCAGGCCAAGGGCCAGCGCGCGGCGCCACTCCATCTTGAAAGCCATCGCAATGGCGAAGATCACGCCGGTCTTGGTCGCGATCAGGGCCACGGCCATAGCCAGCACGAAGAAGGGGCGGTTGGCGATGGCCCCGAGATCCAGCAGCATGCCGACCGACAGGAAGAACAGCCCGAGCAGGATCGAGCGGAACGGTTCGACATCGGCTTCCAGCTCGTGCCGATAGGGCGAATCCGCCAGCATGACCCCGGCGATGAACGCGCCCAGTGCAGCCGAGAGGCCGAGATATTCCATAAGCGCCGCGGCAGAGATCACCGTGAACAATGCCGTGACCACGAACATCTCGCGTTCGCCAAGTCTGCCGATCAGGGCAAATAGCGGGCGAATGACGAAACGGCCGGCGGCAATCAGTCCGGCGATCGCGACAATCGTATAGATCACCAGCAGCCAGCCTGGCGGCCCTGCGGCATCGGCAGGGTTGCGGCTCATCGCGGCAATTACCGTGATGAGCGGGATGATCGAGAGGTCCTGGAACAGCAGGACCGAGAAGGCCCGCTCGCCAAAGGGGGTGCGCAGCCGTCCAGCCGATTGCAGCATTGGCAGCACCTGGGCGGTGGAAGACAGGCCGAGCGGAAGGCCGAGCGCGAGCGAGGCCTGCACCGAAAAGCCGGTAAAGGCATAGATGATCGCGCTCACGGCCAGCCCGCATGCCACGACCTGCAGCATGCCCAGGCCGAAGATATCGCGCTTGAGCCGCCACAGGCGGCTGGGGCTCAGTTCCAGCCCGACGATGAACAGCAGCAGCACGATGCCCAATTCGGCAATGCCGATTTTTTGTTCGGCATCGCCGACGAGCCCAAGCACCTCGGGGCCGACGACCGCGCCCGCCACCAGGTAGCCCAAGGTCGCACCCAGGCCCAACCGGCGAAACAGCAGCACGAAGACCAGCGCGAAGCCGAGCAGCAGGAAGCCGTCATGCAGCAGCGAAGCCGCACCATGTTCTTCCATTGCCTATCTGCCTTTCGTTCGGGAAACGGATCGGGGAATGCCTACAGCCAGTCCCACCGTTTGAACAGCAGCAGAAGCGCAGCAAAGGTGCCGGCGCAGATCGCAACGACGATCCAGAATGCCTCGGGATCGTTCATGCCCGGCATTCCGCCGACATTGATGCCCAGCAACCCTGTTACGAAGCCCAGCGGAAGAAACACGCCTGCAAAGATCGTCAGCACGTAAGTGGTCTGTTCGTTGCGAGCGACGGCACGGGCGCGAATATCGTCCATCAGCACGACGGCGCTTTCCTTGCTGATATCCAGATCGTCGAGATAGCGGCGCAGCCGGTCGATCGATTCGGCGATCTCGCGCCGGTCGTGTTCCTCGAACCATTCCGGTGCCTCGCGCGAAATGGCCTCCAGCGCTTCGTGCTGCGGGGACATGTGCCGCTTCAGCGCCAGGCAATTGCGGCGGATAGTCGCAATCTTGGTCAGCATCTCTTCGGCATCGTCGTCGACATCGGCTTCTTCCAGCAGGTCGATATGTTCGTTCATGTCGACGATCGAATGATTCATCCGGGCGATCATCTTTTCGGTCAGTTCGGTGATCAGCGCGCCTGCATCGCGGGGGCCGTAGCCGCCGTCGATCGCGGCCAGGACCTCGCGCGGGGTCTGCATCGGCTGCTTGCGTAAGGTGACCAGGCGTTTCCCGTCGCTCCAGAGCTGCATCGAGATCATGTCTTCGGGCTCGGCGCTGGGGTTGAAGTTGATCCCCCTCAGCGATGCGACCAGCGTGTGGGCCTCCCGGAAGGCGCGGGGACGGGTCCGGTCGCTGGTCAGCAATTCCATCGTCGGTTCCGGGACATGCAATTCCGTCGCGAGCCACTCATGCACGCCGGGCTGGTCGCGGCGCAGATGCACCCACATGACTTCGTCCGGCGTGGCCGGTTGCCAGTGCATAGCCTCGGCCCAGCCGATTTCCCGTCCGCCGCCGTGCCCGTCGAGAACGCGGCCAAACAGCAGCGGGGTTTCGTCCTCGGCATCATCCAGAGCGTTGGTTTCGATCACCATGCACGCATCATGCAACAAGGACGCCGATTGCGGAAGCGCCAACCGCATGCAAGGCATCTGTCCGGTCAAAGCCTTGAAACTGTACGGGAAAAAGCCCGTCATTGTCCGGTAAGCCTGATGGGACTATACCGGCACCATGTCTTCGATACGCCCTTGGCGCGACATCATGCGCCGCGAAAGCCGCCAGATCATGGTCGGCAATGTACCTGTTGGCGGCGATGCGCCGATCACGGTGCAGACCATGACCAATACGCCCACCTCCGACGCTAAGGCGACAATCGACCAGATTCGCCGCTGTGAGGATGCCGGGGCCGACATCATTCGCGTGTCCTGCCCGGACGAGGCCAGCACGGCCGCCTTTGGCGAGATCGCGCGGGCTGCGAGCGTGCCGCTGGTTGCCGATATTCATTTCCACTACAAACGCGCGCTGGAGGCCGCCGATGCCGGGGCCGCCTGCCTGCGCATCAATCCAGGCAATATCGGGTCCGACGACCGGGTTGCCGAAGTCGTCCGCGCCGCCAAGGCCAATGGCTGTTCGATCCGGATCGGCGTGAACGCCGGCAGTCTGGAGAAGGACCTGCTGGAAAAATATGGCGAGCCATGTCCGGAAGCGCTGGTGGAAAGCGCGCTCGATCATATCAAGCTGCTGCAGGACCACGATTTCCATGAATACAAGGTGGCGGTGAAGGCCTCCGACGTGTTCCTGGCCGTGGCCGCCTATATGGGGCTGGCAGACGCAGTGGATTGTCCGCTGCATCTGGGGATCACCGAAGCGGGCGGCCTGATCGGCGGCACCGTGAAATCCAGCATCGGCATCGGCAATCTGCTCTGGGCGGGGATCGGCGACACGATCCGCGTCTCGCTTTCGGCCGAGCCGGAAGAGGAAGTGCGCGTCGGCTTCGAGATTCTGAAGAGCCTGGGCCTCAGGACCCGCGGTGTACGCGTGGTTTCCTGCCCCAGCTGCGCAAGGCAGGGCTTCGACGTGATCCGCACGGTCGCGGCATTGGAAGACCGCCTGCAGCATATCAAGACGCCGCTTTCTCTCTCCGTGCTGGGCTGCGTGGTCAACGGGCCGGGCGAAGCGAGAGAGACCGATATCGGCATCACCGGGGGCGGTGCGGGCAAGCATATGGTCTATCTTTCGGGCGTGACCGATCACCACGTGCAGGATGCGGACATGCTCGATCACATCGTGGCGCTGGTGGAAGCCAAGGCCGCCGAGATCGAGAATGACATGATCGATGCAGGCGCGGCGGACGAAGCGCCGGCCGAAGCAGCGGAATGAGCGGCAAGGGCGCATCGAACAAGACGGGCGAGGTTCTGCCCGCCCTTTCCGAAACCGGCTCCGAAATTGCGCCTGCGCCGACCAGGCGCGGTGTTTCCAGACTTGCGCAGGCAACGGGCGCGTCCGCGACCGGCGCCGCTAGTGTCGGCGCGATGGCTGTCGGTGCGCTTGCCTTGGGCGCCGTTGCCCTTGGGGCGCTGGCGATAGGCTCGCTGTCGATAGGCAGGCTGAGGGCAGGCAAGGCGCGGATCCGCAAGCTGCGGATCGACGAGCTGGAAGTCGGCCGGATTACGCGTATCGGTGACAAGGCGGACTAAGCGTGTCCCTTGCCATTCGCGATGCCGTGCTGGCGGACCTTCCGCTGATCGCTTCCCTGATCCGAGAACTCGCCGAATATGAGAAGCTCACCCATGAAGTGCGCTTCGATGAGACCGAGCTGGGCCGATATCTTTTCGGCGAACAGCCCTATGCAGAAGTGCTGATCGGGGAGCTGGATGGCGATCCGCAGGGCTTTGCCCTGTTCTTTCCGAACTTCTCTACCTTCGAAGGCAAACCGGGCATTTATCTGGAGGACCTCTTCGTGCGCCCGGCTGCACGCGGAAACGGCCTAGGCAAAGCGCTGATCGCATCGGTTGCTGCGCTGGCTGCCGAGAGAGGCTGTGCGCGCTTCGAATGGTCGGTGCTGGACTGGAACACCCCTTCGATTCGCTTCTATGAAAGCATCGGCGCCAGGATGCAGGGCGAATGGCGGATTATGCGGGTGGAGGGTGCGGCGCTTGCCGCGCTTGGCGCAGCTCAGAAATAGATATCGACATAATCCGTCAGCCCATCGCACCATTCGAACTCCCGCAGCCTGTAATAGGCCCGGTTCTGGGTGATGGCGAAATGCCAGAATTTGTTCTGCTCGCAGGCGCGGCCGCGATCGGGGGTGTCCGAAATGCTGATCGTTCCATCCAGGATGAAATAGTTGCTGCCGATCTCGATCACTTTGCCTTGGACGAAGAGCTCGCCGGGGCCGCCTGACTCCGATTGCGTGCCGGTGATATAGAGCGCGCCATTGTCCATATGCGTGCGCACCTGGCCGCGCTGGTCCCAACCGATCCATTGCAGGGTGATCCCCTGATTGTTCAGCAGCCGCTCCAGGCCCACCTGATTATAGGGGATGACGTCAGGGTTCGCTGCAGTCGGGGCATCGCCTTGCGGCATCTGCGCCGTGGTGCAGCCGGCCAGCGTGAGAGCTGAGAGGCAAAGCAGGAAACGGTTCATCGCAAGATAATAAGCCCAGAGCGGACGAAAGTTCCAATTCCGCCCGATGAGAGGCAAGCGGTTTTCGTTCACTTTTCTCTCAGGCAGGCAATGCTATAAAGCGGCTATGGCAAGGCAGATCGATCGCAGAACTGTGCTGAAAGCGGGCGGCGGTGCCTGTGCGGCGCTGTGGTTGCCATCACGCGTCTTTGCGCAGGCCTCCCCGGTCAGCGAGCGGGACCGCAAGATCCTGGAAGTTGCCAAACGGGAAGTCGAGCGGGCCGGCGATAAATTATGGCGCAAGGACATTGCCGGAATTGCCGATTTCGGGGCCCATTCTTCCTTGCCGCGTTTTCATTTCGCCAATCTCGAAAACGGGACGGTGCGCAGTTTCCTTGTCGCTCACGGCACGGGTTCCGACCCGGAGCATGACGGCTATCTCAACAATTTCTCGAACGAGCCCGGCTCCAACGCCACCAGCCGGGGGGCCTATATCACCTGGGAATGGTACAAGGGCCAATATGGCACCTCGATCCGCCTCGGCGGCCTGGATGAGGAAAATTCCAACGCCTATCCGCGCGCGATCGTGATGCATCAGGCGGATTACGCGACGCCGGAGCATGTCGAACGCTGGGGCAGGCTGGGGCGCTCCAATGGCTGTTTTGCCATGGGGCCGCAGGATTTCCGCGAAGCACTATGGCACCTTTCGGGCGGACGATTGCTCTATTCCGGGCGGCTGGATTTCGGGCCGGAGCTCCAGACCCTGACATCCATGGAAGCGGCCCCCGCAAGCTGACACCTTGGGGCCGTCAAGGCTCTCCGCCAGCCTTCAGCCGCGCCCGGCGCTTTTCCTTTTCCACGAAGTGCATCGCTTCCAGCTTGAGGCCGTCTGGATCGAGAAAGAACACCGCATAGTAGCCTTCGCCATAGCTGGGATAGGCGGCTGGCGGATCGACGATCTCCACATTCTCTTCCAGCAGGAAGGCATAAAGCTCGTCGACTTGCTGTGCGCTTTCCAGCTCGAAGGCATAATGGTGATAGCCGATGCCGCCGGTGCGATGCGGATGCCGCATGCCCTCCTCGTCGGCCTGGGTGATCCAGAACATGGTCTCCCAATTGTTCCACCCCACGACTTCGCCGAATTCCCATTCGCGCACGAAGCCCATGAAGCCCAGCAGGCGGTCATAGAAGCGCTTCGAGAGCGCCAGGTCTGAGACGCGAATTGCGAGATGATCGATGCCGACGACGCGAACCATTTGCCGATCTCCTCTTGCTGATAGCCGCCCATTCTAAGCCGCTATCCATCCATCGGCTAGGGGCTGCACTGCATCGGGGAGGCCACTTGCGCGGGATCGGCCTCAAATTTGATACCGGTACCAATCTTTGCTTGCCACCCGTAATTCTTTGGGCCATCGGGCATGGATGATCACCGAAATCGCGCATATCACCATCGATCCGGCCAAGGCTGACGAGTTCGAAGCTGCTGTAGCCGCTGCCGTCCCCCATTTCGTGGCTGCAGAGGGATGCCACAGCATGCGGCTGGAGCGCGTGATCGAAGATCCGGCGCAATACCGGCTATGCGTGGAATGGGATAGCGTGGAGCATCACATGGTGACGTTCCGCGAATCCGAAGGCTTCAAGCAATGGCGCGCCCATGCCGGGCCGTTCTTCGTCGAAACGCCCCGTGTCGAGCATTGGGACCAGGCTGCACAGCTTATCTGATCACGCCCCCGGCGCTTCGATCGGCACCACTTCTTCGCTCGTTTCCCGCGCACGGTCGGCCACGCGCGGCTGATCGAGACTGGCGAGCACTGGTTCGTCGCGGTCATAGATGTCATCGAAGGTCGTCATCTCGCCATCGATGTTCCGCCCCATGGTGAAATAGGTGATATAGACCGGGAAGGTCTTCTGCAGCGGAACCTTGGTGTATTCGCGCGAGGCGGAGATCTGCACGGCCTCGTCGCGGTCCGCGCCCTTGCCCACGATCGCCATGGTAATGGCCAGCTCCAATGCGCGCTCGGTGCGGATGCAGCCATGGCTCAGCGCGCGGTCGTCACGGTCGAACAGTTGGCGCGCGGGCGTATCGTGCAGATAGATCGCATGCTCGTTGGGCATGTCGAGCTTCATCAGGCCCAGCGAATTGGTCGGGCCAGGCTGCTGAACCACGCTGACATAGCCGTTATCCGCCCGCGTCGCCTTGTAGCCGTGCGAACGCGCCCAGCCGGGATTGTTCAGCACCTTTTCGCCCAGGCCTTCGCCTTTCACGATGCTTTGCGGCACCGTCCAGGTGGGGTTGAAAACGACGCCTTCCACGATTTCGGCCAGTTGCGGGGTGGCGGTCCGGCCCGGCTTGCCCACGATCGTGCGGTAGGTGCGGATGATTTTGTGATTGACGGCCAGGCGCAGCTGATACTCGGGCACATTGGTCATCAGATATTGCGGGCCCAGATCGCGGGCGAGCCAACGCCAGCGGTCCATATTGGCCCGGATCATCTTGATTCGCTCTGCCTTGGCCTCTTGATCCATCTCGGGCGAGGTTGCTTCGGCGTCATACTCTGCGGCGAGCGAGACCACAGCCGGCGCCGGAGCGCGGGCTTCGGCCAGGGCCTGCTTCAAGGCGTCGTAATCCGGATGATCGGGGGCAAGCTTGTCTACCACGCCTGCGATATCGTGGCTGGCCAGCGCGTCGGCCATGATCTTGACGGTGGGCAGACGGTCGCGATCGGGATCGACCACGAACCACTGCTTGCGCGCATCCATCGGCGTGCGCCCATCGCGCAGATCCTCGATCAGCCAGGAGAAGGACTGGCTGGCCGCTTCGTTGAGCTGCCTTCCTTCACCAGTGGCCAGGGCGGCGCTCAGTTTGCCGAGTTCGTAATCGGCAGGGGAGAGCCCCTCGCTGGCGATTCCCTGCAACAGGGAAAGCAGCGCGCGCGCGTCGGAGAGCGTCCAGCTCTGGACTTGCTCGAGCGGATTGCCATCTGCATCGGTCAGGCCCGGTATCGGCTGGACCATCGGTTCGAAGGCACTGTCGAAGCTCTGCGTGGTCGCCGGTTCCAGGACCGGATCTGCGGCGCCTGCCGGTGACGGTGCCGGCGTTTCAGCTTGGGCGCGCGTTTGTGCCGCCGGCTGTGCCTGTGTTTGGGCCAGCGTCAGGCCCGGCAAGGCCAGCGCCGACGCGCCCAAAAGAACCGTACTGTATTTCAATGTCTTCATCTGGATTCCAGGCCCCGTAAACTTCCGCATGGTGCGCCGCTGGCATCGCGGCGGGCTGCATGCCATCCTGCTATACGCCTACAATATCGCGCAGACGCGCTGTCTGGACGATGAACTGCCGGGGCGTCAGCCGGTTCCGCCCGTTTGCGGCCCTGCATGTCAGCTTTCCGCCGCATTGCCGGCGGCCTGCTCCTGCGCAGGTTCTTGCGAAGCGCTTGTGCCGAAATCGATCGCAAAGCCCAGAACCGCGCCCAAAATGGCCGCTGCGGCAAGGCATGCCGCCATGATGAAGACATGTAGCGGATCGTTGCCGCGAGAGGGTGGGCCAAGCAATGCCATTGCCCCCTATAGAGCGCAGCGAACCGCGCAATCAACGCGCTTTGATGCGCCGCGCACTCTTGACGTTGCACTGCAAAACGAGCAGGTGCCGAGTCATCCCGTTGCCCCCGCTCCCGGCCATTT
>JAUIFP010000058.1 GCA_030430365.1 Alphaproteobacteria bacterium
GTATCAGGGGGCCTACAAGGTCACGCAGGGGCTGCTGGAAGAATTCGGCCCCAAGCGCGTTATCGATACGCCGATCACCGAATATGGCTTCGCGGGAATCGGAACGGGTGCAGCGATGGGCGGCCTGAGGCCAGTCGTCGAGTTCATGACCTTCAACTTCGCGATGCAGGCGATGGATCACCTGATCAATTCTGCAGCCAAGACCAATTACATGTCTGGCGGCCAGATGCGCTGTCCGGTGGTGTTCCGCGGCCCGAACGGCGCCGCCAGCCGCGTGGCTGCGCAGCATAGCCAGAACTATGCTTCCTGGTTTTCGCATGTCCCGGGACTAATCGTGATCGCACCTTACGATTCATCGGATGCCAAGGGCCTGCTCAAGGCGGCCATACGCTGCGAAGACCCAGTTATTTTCTTAGAAAACGAATTGGTTTATGGTCGCAGTTTCGAGCTTGCTCAGCTTGACGATCATGTCTTGCCGATCGGCAAGGCCCGGATTGTGCGCGAAGGATCGGACGTAACCATCGTGTCCTATTCGATTGGCGTAGGTTTTGCGCTGGAAGCGGCCGAAACACTTGCCGAGGAAGGGATCGAGGCCGAGGTCATCGATCTTCGGACCTTGCGCCCGCTCGACAAGGAAACTGTGCTGGAAAGCCTCGCAAAGACCAATCGCCTGGTGATTGCAGAGGAAGGCTGGCCGCAATGTTCGATCGCCTCCGAAATCCAAGGGATTTGTATGGAGGATGGGTTCGACTACCTCGATGCTCCGGTTCTGCGGGTCTGCAACGAGGATGTTCCGCTTCCCTATGCAGCCAATCTGGAAAAGCTCGCCTTGATCGATTCACCGCGGATCGTCGAGGCTGCCAAGAAGGTCTGCTACCGCTAGTCCTATTTGGGGTTGACGCTTGCCATAAAGCGCGCATTGCGCGATCCGGCACCTCATGGCTGAAAGCCTTATCGACGAATTGCCTTTGGCCCAGCGCCTTGCGCTTGCTTACGCGCCGGCAGGTGCAAGGCCAGCAACGCTTGCCCTCTTGGCATTGGATGCAAGGTTGGGGCAGGCCGTTCGCCAAGCGAGCGAACCGGTCATCGGCCAGATGCGGCTTGCCTGGTGGCGCGATCAGTTTGGCCTCGACCCTCGAATGCGCGAAAGAAACGACCTTCTTATGGGATCGCTTGACGTGTTCGCAGGAGAAGCGGATTCCTTGACTGCGCTGGTCGATGGCTGGGAGCTGTTGCTCGATGAGAAGCTCGATACCGCGCAAATCCGGGCTTTCGCTTCGGCGAGAGCGCAGGCCTTCCTCGCATTGAAACGGGTCATCGGGTCGCTGGATGATGCCGAAGCAATACTGAGTGCCGGGCAGCAATGGGCGTTGGCCGATCTCGTAACCGGGCTGAGCGAAACGGAAGAGCGCAGCCGCGTCATCGATCTTTGGGAAGAATCGCATAGAGGGCTCAACAAGCTCTCACGCAATTTGCGCCCCTTGGCCGTACTTGAAGGCCTTGCCCGTCGGAGCCTAAGCAGCGGCGGAACGCCAATGCTGCATGGGCCAGGGGCAGCGATCACAGCAATCCGCTTGGGCCTCGTCGGCCGATAGCTTAGAATGGGATCGATTGCTTTGGGGGAGGGCAGCCATGAACCGTATCGTGCTTGGAGCATTCGCAGCGCTGGTGCTGGCCGGAGTAGGTGTCTTCTGGTGGCAAGCCAGAGCCGTGATCGAAGCCGGCGCGCCGCCGCCTTCGCCCGCTGCGCTTGAGACCGAGCCACCCTCTGATCAGTTGCCTGAAGCAGACATTGCCGGGCTGACGGGGCCGGAGCCCCCGGAAGCCAGCGAACTGACGCGCGAACAGCGGCGTTTCTTCCGCTACGATCGCAACCGGGATTGGCGGATCACGCGCAACGAAATGCTCTCAAGCCGGTCGGACGGTTTCCGCAGGCTAGACGTAGATGGGAACAACCTGCTGACCTTCGAAGAATGGGCAGTGACCACCGCAGAACGTTTCGAAGGCATGGATGCAGATGAAGACGGCGAGCTAACACCTGCAGAATTCGCCACAAGCCGCCCCAAGCGAACCCCAAAGCCCGCCTGCCGTTGCTGACCGCTCAGGCCGGAACGGCATCCATTTGAGAGAGCCAATTGCCGAAATCGGCCTTGGCGCGCTCGGTATAGGCTTCCTTGCGCTGCTTCTTCTTCACGTCGTGAAGAGGAGGAAAGAGGCCGAAATTGACGTTCATCGGCTGATATGTCTCCGCATCGGCATCGCCGGTGATGTGCGCAAGCAAGGATCCCAATGCGCTCGTGCGGGGTGGGCTTTGCCACTCTCGTCCCGAAAGTTCTGTTGCTGCCATCAGGCCTGCGACGAGCCCCACAGCGGAGCTTTCGACATAGCCTTCGCAGCCGGTAATCTGGCCTGCAAAGCGGATATGTTCGGCACCCTTGAGCCGCAATTGCCTGTCGAGCAATGTGGGTGAATTCAGGAATGTGTTGCGGTGCAATCCACCGAGACGGGCAAATTCCGCCTTTTCCAAGCCCGGAATTGTCCGGAACAGTTCAACCTGGGCGCGATGTTTCAGCTTGGTCTGAAAACCGACCATATTCCACAATGTGCCAAGCTTGTTGTCTTGCCTGAGTTGCACGACGGCATAGGGCCAACGCCCCGTGCGGGGATCGTCCAGCCCAACCGGTTTCATCGGTCCGTAACGCAAAGTATCGACGCCGCGTGACGCCATAACCTCGATCGGCATGCATCCCTCGAAATAGGGCGTTTCCTCTTCCCATTCCTTGAAGTCGGTCTTCTCGCCGTCGATCAGGCCCTGATGGAAGGCGAGATACTGCTCCTTCGTCATCGGGCAATTGATGTAATCCTTGCCCTCACCGTCCGGCCCGCTGCCTTTGTCCCAGCGCGACGCCTTCCAGCAGACCTGCATGTCGATACTGTCAAAGTGCACAATTGGCGCGATGGCATCGAAGAAGGCCAGGCTGTCTTTGCCAGTTGCCGTTCCGATACTCTGCGCAAGCCTGGCTGCCGTCAGTGGGCCGGTTGCAACGATCGTCATCCCGCCTTGCGGCAGATCGTCCACGCGCTCCCGCACAATCTCGACATTCGGATGCGCATCGAGCGTACTTTGGACCTCTGCCGAAAAGATGTCGCGGTCGACCGCCAAAGCCGATCCCGCAGGCACCTGGGCCGTCTCGGCGGCGCGCATGATCAGCGAATCCAGCCGGCGCATCTCGTGATGGAGGAGGCCGACCGCATTCTTCGTGTCATCGTCAGACCGAAAGCTGTTTGAGCATACCAGCTCTGCAAGCCCGTCCGTCTGGTGGGCAGGGCTGGTCTCCCCAGTTCCGCGCATTTCGGAAAGGCGTACCGTGAAACCTCGCCGCGCAAGCTGCCATGCAGCTTCGCTACCGGCCAGGCCTCCGCCGATGATGTGGACATCTTGCGTCATGACCGGTGCCCTACCGCTTGCACTCGGTCCAGTTCAAGGCCAAGCGTGCGGCGAAGACGGAGCAGACCATGCCAAGACGCGCATTGTATGAGAAACGCCCCTTCCTGCTGGCAGCCATCGCAGCCGCAGCAGGGTATTTCTATCTGCGCGGTGCCGAAATACCCGAGTTGATACCGATTGCGCTGAAGGGCGGGGCAGTGGCGTTGCTGGCGGTTTACGCGTTCTTGCGCCATTCCAGCCCGGATGCACGCTTGCTGGTGTGGGTCATGGCCGTTGCTGCCTGCGGAGACGTGGCGATCGAATTCGACCGGGAAATCGGCGGGTGGCTGTTCTTTGCATCGCATGTCTTCGCGCTCGGGCTGTATCTGCGCAATCGGCGCGGTTCGCTCACTCCTTCGCAAAAGGGTGTGGCTGCGGCGCTTCTGTTGCTCACGCCGGTCATTGCCTTCGTGCTTCCTTCCGATAGAGCGATCGCCGTGCAAACGGCCATTTATGCTCTTGCGCTCGGGGCCATGGCGGCAACCGCTTGGGCAAGTTCGTTCCCGCAATATCGCGTTGGCGCTGGAGCGGTGCTCTTCGTAATTTCCGATCTGCTCCTGATCGCTGGAATGGGCCCGCTGGAAGGGAGCGACATTCCGCGTGTCTATGTCTGGCCAATTTACTTTCTGGCGCAGTTTCTGATCTGCACTGGAGTGATCCAGACATTGCGCAAGCGTGATCCCGAACTCAAGGTTGTAGCGAGCCGTTAGGCACTTGCGCTCAATCCTGGGGCATTTGGGCACAGAGCCGCCCAAATGCCCGATAATGTCTATTCGTCCTCGTCCGTTGGCGGTTCGCCCGCATTGGAGTCGCGATCCATAGTGGTGTGCGGTGTCGTTTCCGGCGAACCCCTGCCGACCATTTCCTCGACGATTGCCTCTTCGGAATCATTTTCGGGGTCGGCCTGCTCGTCCAGCCTGACTGTCGCGACGACTTTTTCGTTTTTCGCAACGTCGAACAGGCGAACACCCGCGCTGTTGCGTCCAATCACGCGCAGCGTGTCCAGACCGATCCGGATCAGCTTGGCGCTGTCCGTCACCAAGATAAGCTGGTCGGATTTGGTTGCGCTGAAGCTAGCGACGACAGGGCCATTGCGTTCAATATTGTCGATATTGACGATGCCTTGGCCGCCGCGCCCGATGCGGCGATATTCATAGGCTGACGAGAGCTTGCCATAGCCGTTCGCACAAACAGTCAGGATGAACTGTTCCTTCTCCGCCATTTCCGCGAAGCGCTCGGGCGGGAGAGATGGTTCGCCGTCTCTATCCGCTTTCCACGGAGCAAACCGGAGGTATTCTTCCCGTTCCTCCGCTTCAGTGCCGACCCGGTGGAGGATCGAAAGCGAGACGACTTCGTCATCGTCTTTCAAGTTCATGCCCCGAACACCAGTAGAGGTTCGGCTCGTGAATTCGCGCACATCGTCGGCTGCAAAGCGGATCGCTTTACCGTGGCGAGAAGCGAGCAGCACGTCGTCACCGGAATCAAGCAGCCGCACGCCAATCAGACGGTCGTCCGACCCATCCTCGAAACGCATGGCCAACTTCCCGTTCGATGGAATATTGGCGAATGCGTCCATGGAATTGCGGCGCACTCCGCCTTTGGCCGTAGCAAAGACCACGCTGAGGGCTCCCCAGCTTTCTTCGTCTTCCGGCAACGGGAGCACGGTTGCGATCGTTTCGCCTTCGTCCAGCGAGGGCAACATGTTGATGATCGGACGGCCACGGGTGGCGGGGCCGCCTTCCGGCAGCTTCCAGACCTTAAGCCGATAGACCTTGCCTGCAGTCGAGAAGAACAGCACCGGATTATGCGTGGAGGTGACGAACAACGAGCTGACGGCATCTTCCTCTTTGGTCGACATGCCGGCGCGGCCTTTGCCTCCACGGCCCTGGGCGCGGAATGTCGAGAGTGCAGTGCGCTTGATGTAGCCATCCAGAGTAACCGTCACGACCATGTCGTCACGCTCGATCAGGTCTTCGTCTTCCACGCCGTCCCAGGCTGGAGCGATTTCGGACATGCGCGGAGTTGCGTAGAGTGTCTTAATCTCGGCCAGTTCGTCGCGCATGACTTGGTAAAGCTTCGCACGGTCGGAAAGGATTGCGAGATATTCGGCGATCTTTTCGGATAGTTCCTTCAGCTCATCGCCGATTTCGTCGCGGCCAAGCGCGGTCAGGCGGTGCAGGCGCAGATCAAGTATCGCACGGACCTGAGTGTCGGAAAGTTGGTACGATCCGCCTTCCTGCTCCACGCTCGGCTCGATCGCTTCCACCAGGCGGATATATTGAGCGATCTCACCGATCGGCCATTCGCGCGCCAGCAGTTTGGCCCGCGCTTCGGCGGGATTCGATGACCCGCGGATCATCGCCACGACCTCATCGAGATTGCTGACCGCGACAACCAGGCCAAGCAAGATGTGGGCCCGGTCGCGCGCCTTGTTCAGTTCGAACTTAGTGCGCCGCGTGATCACTTCTTCGCGGAACGAAATAAACTGCTGAATGAAGTCTCGGAGCGAGAGAACTTCCGGCCGCCCGCCGCAAATTGCCAGCATGTTTGCAGGGAAGCTCGATTGGGCAGGGGAGTGGCGCCAGATCTGGTTCAACACCACGTCCGGCGTCGCATCACGCTTGAGTTCAACGACGACCCGCACGCCCTGGCGATTGGATTCGTCGCGAATGTCGGCGATGCCTTCGATTCGCTTTTCCTTCGCCGCCTCGGCGATCTTCTCGACGAGATTGGACTTGCCGACCTGGAAGGGGATGGAGCTGAGAACGATCGAGCGGCGATCGCCCCTTCCTTCTTCGATCTCATGGCGGCAGCGCTGAAGGATCGAACCGCGGCCGGTCGTGTAGGCCGCACGGGCACCGGACGAACCGAGAATCAAAGGCGCGGTAGGGAAATCGGGCCCCGGAATGATTTCGAACAGTTCTTCATTCGAGATCGCAGGGTTCTCGATATATGCCAAGCAACCGTCGATGACCTCTCCCAGATTGTGGGGAGGAATGTTGGTCGCCATGCCCACGGCAATGCCGCCGGCGCCATTGACCAGCAGATTCGGGAAGCGGGCCGGGAGAACCGAAGGTTCGCTTCGTGAACCGTCATAGTTTTCGAAGAAGTCGACCGTATCCTTGTCGAGATCGTCGAGCAGAGCCGTTGTGACCCGTGCCAGGCGCGCCTCGGTATAGCGCATGGCAGCTGGCGGATCGGGATCCATTGAGCCGAAATTGCCCTGACCATCAATCAGCGGTAGGCGCATAGACCAAGGCTGCGTCATCCGAGCCAAGGCATCGTAGATCGCGCTATCGCCGTGCGGGTGATAGTTGCCCATCACGTCGCCGACGATTTTCGACGATTTCCGGTACGGGCGGTTATAAACGAAACCGCCTTCCTGGCTGGCGAAGAGTATGCGGCGATGCACGGGCTTGAGACCATCGCGCACTTCGGGAAGTGCACGGCTCACGATTACACTCATCGCGTAATCGAGGTAGCTGGTCTTCATCTCATCGACGATGTCGATGCGCTGAAATTCATCGCCTGGCGGCGGCGGTTCGAGGGTGTCAGTTGTATCGTTCAATTAGGTTCTTCGTTCTATGTTATTGCCGTCAGGTCTTTATAGCGGAACCCTAGGGGAATGGACGAAATTTCGCCAGCTAACGGCCCCCATGACGGGATCGAGAGACCGCTTTATCCACATTTGGATTAAAGCTGGCCTGCACTCGCGTTCAATCGCTGTTCAGTAGGAAACCAATACGCCATATTTGCATTATTCTCGTGATGACGGCACACGCCAGCACACACATTTCACGTGAGCCATAATGGCTCCGCATTTCACTTATGGGAGAGACCCCGATGTTTCCTTTTGTATGTTTCAACGCATCCAACGTTCGACGTGCTTGTTCGCATTTTGCAGTCGCAATCGCTCTGACAGGGGCTGCAGCCGGCATTTCGCCGATTTTCGAGACTCCTGCCTACGCTCAGAAGTCCGAATATTCGAAGGGTTTCGTTGGGGCTTATCAACCCGTCAATGAAGCCTTTGTGGCCGAAGAGCCGGATCTTGCGACTGTGAAGGCCGGTATTCCAGCGATCGTCGCTGCAATCGAGACCCAGGATGATCGGTTTGCCGCAGGCAATCTGATTTACAACTACGGTGCGAAGGTCAAGGATCTGGAAACGCAGCGCCAGGGCCTGGGCCTTATGCTTGAGAGCGGCAAGGTCGGTGAGGAGCAGGTGAGCCTGTTCAATTTCATCGGCGGTCAGCTGTCCTTCAATCTGAATGATTATGCTGCTGCACGCGATTATCTTCAGGCGGCGATCGACGCGGGTTATTCCAGCGATGACGCAGGAGCGCTAATTGCTGAGACCTATTTCGCCGAGGAAAGGGACCAGGAAGGTATCGACTATCTGACGCAGCATATCGCCAATAAGCGTGCTGCAGGTGAAACTGTCGACAAAGCCTGGTTGGAGCGCGGCTTTGCAAAGGCTTACAATGCAGGGCTTGGCACTGCAGCCGCCGATTTCGGAGCGCAGCTGGTCGCCGTAGATCCCACCCCGACCACTTGGGGCAATGCCATCGGCGTTCTGCGTATCTATGGCGAGTATGACGATCAGGCCATTCTCGATCTCATGCGGCTTGCCGACCGCGAAGGCAGCCTGAAGACCGAGCGTGACTATGTCGACTACATCGAAGCGGCCGATGCACGCCGCCTTCCGGCCGAAGTTGACCAGATCGTGGACGAAGGCATCGAGGCCGGCCTTTTGAAGGCTGACGATGTCTTCGTTGCCGAGGCGAAGTCCATTGCAAGCGACCGTCTTGAGACCGACAAGAGCGATCTGCCTGATCTCGCAAGCGATGCGCGCGCTGCGAGTTCAACAGCGAATACGGCAATGGCCGCAGGCGATGCGTTCCTGAGCTGGGACGATCCGGCAACTGCGGAAGAAATGTACAAGATTGCCTTGACCAAGGCCGATGTGGATACGCCGCGCGTCACCACCCGCCTTGGGATCGCCCAGGCCGATCAGGGCAAATGGGCAGAGGCGCAAGAGACCTTCTCTAAGATTGAGGGCAAGCGCGCCCCGATTGCTCGTCTCTGGACAATCCACGCCGAAAACCACGCCAGTGGCGGTGCCGAAGTGGCAGGAGCCACCAGCCCCGAAGCCTAAGCGAGGCGTGTCGGAATTGAGGAAGGCGGTGGGGCTTGGCTCCGCCGCCTTTTCTTTTGGTCAGCGCAGGCGTTTGACGTAGAGCTGTTTGTCGTCACGCCGTTCAAGCTTGAAATTGTCGCTTGCCGCGCGAACCAGCTCAGACAGGCGTTTAAAACCGTGATTGCGGACGTCGAAGCTTGAACGGTTGCCTGCGATCTGCCCGACTTCCTGAAGGGCGGCAAAACCGTCTTCATCCCTGTTTGCGGCCTTCCAGGCTCCGCCAAGCAGTTCGATAAGCTCCGGATCGATCGACTGGCCGCTTTTGCCCTCGTCGGATTCCGATGTCCTGATCAATTGGTCGACGTCGATATAACGCGTGCAGGCAGTCTTGAAGGCTTCCGGAGCCTTTGCGCTCCCGAAGCCATAAACGATCAGCCCATCTTGCCGCAGGCGGGTCACCAGCGGCGTGAAGTCGCTGTCCGAACTCATGATCCCAAAACCGTCGACCTTGCCCGCATAAAGCAAATCGATCGCATCGATGGACATGGCCATGTCCGTGGCGTTCTTGCCTTTCGTAAGGTCGAATTGCTGCTGTGGAGAGATGCCGTAGCGATGAGTTATCTTGTTCCAGTTGGAAAGTGCGGGCTTCGCCCAATTGCCGTAGGCCCGGCGGATATTCACCTGACCCAGCTCGGCAAGCACCGTAAGCACCGGATCTATGCCGTGATGGCTGGCATTGTCGGCATCGATCAGCAGTGCGATATTGTTCAGTGAACCTTCTGACATGAGGGCCTTCTCGCAGGGGCTATCGCCGGTTTCAAGCTGCCGGAACGGCTGAGAAATTTCCGTTGTCTTCGTCGAGCAGGTGCAGCACCCCGTCGGAGATGGCGAAGAAGCCGCCCCTCAACTTCAGTTCGCCGGATTGCTCCTTCTTGTTCACGCACGGAAATGTTCTGAGGTTCTTCAGGCTTACCTTGACGCCGGCCTGCTCCATCGCGCGTTCTGCCGTGCGGCCCTTCGTGCCATGTTCCTTGACGATCTCTTCGCGCACGTCGTCCAGCAGACCGATCCAGTCGGCGATGAAGCCGCCCTCGCCGGGAAGAGAGCCATGCAGGTCCTGCGTCAGCGCAGCCTGGCAGCCGCCGCACATGCCGTGCCCCATGACGAAGATTTCCTTCACCTTGAGCACCTGAACGGCAAATTCGAGCGCTGCGGAAACGCCGTGATGGCCAGGCGTCGTCTCGAAAGGCGGTACCATTGCCGCGACATTGCGGATCACGAAGATTTCGCCGGGGTCGACATCAAAGATCTGCGCCGGATCGACTCGACTGTCCGAGCAGGCGATGATCATGACTTTCGGCGATTGCCCTTCGCGCAAGGTTGCCCAGCGGTCGCGCTGGGGATGCCAGCGGCCTTCGCGGAAGCGGCGGTAACCGTCGATAAGGCCATCAAGTTCGGGGGAAGCGGGCACAGTCATTCGATTCCCATGCCGTGCGCGCTTGCGACAGGCAAGCCTCGCGCTTAGATGGTCCCCATGAATGATCTTTCTTCTGCGCCGAAACCGGAACGCAAGCGTAAGCCAGACTGGATTCGAGTGAAGGCGCCGGTCAGCGACGGTTATCATCAGACACGCGAACTGATGCGTGAGCTGAACCTCAATACGGTGTGCGAAGAAGCCGCGTGCCCCAATATCGGGGAATGTTGGACCAAGAAACACGCCACGGTCATGATCCTTGGCGAAGTCTGCACGCGCGCCTGTGCTTTTTGTAACGTCAAGACGGGCATGCCGCAGAAGGTCGATCCATTGGAGCCGGAACATGTCGCGATAGCCGCGGCAAAGATGGGCCTGGAACACATTGTGATCACGTCGGTCGACCGAGACGATCTGCCGGACGGCGGGGCAGGGCAGTTCGTGAAAGTCATCGAGGCTCTGCGCCGTTCCGCGCCCAATACGACGATTGAGATCCTTACACCCGATTTTCGCGGGAAAATGCGCGAAGCAGTGGAGGCGATCTGCGCTGCCGGGCCGGATGTCTATAACCACAATCTGGAAACCGTACCGCGGCTCTATCCCACGATCCGGCCGGGAGCGCGCTATTACGCCTCGCTTCGGTTGCTGGAGGAAGTGAAACGGCATGATCCGCTGATCTTCACGAAAAGCGGAATCATGCTGGGGCTTGGAGAAGAGCGCCTGGAAGTTCATCAGGTGATGGATGACATGCGCAGCGCAGATGTGGATTTCATCACGATGGGGCAATATCTCCGGCCCACACCGAAACATGCGGAAGTAGAGGATTTTATCTCACCCAAGGCGTTCGAGGCCTTCGGTTCGATCGCGCGGGCCAAGGGTTTCCTTCAGGTGGCATCCACTCCGCTGACACGTTCGAGCTACCACGCGGGCGACGACTTTGCCCAGATGCGTGCAGCGCGAGAGGCCAAGCTCGCCAAGCAAAGCTGATGGTTGGAATTAGAGAGACCCGGCAACTGCCTTACAGCGCGGAGCAGATGTTCGATCTGGTCGCCGATGTCGCGCGTTACGATGAATTTCTGCCCTGGGTGGTTGGTGTTCGCGTGCGGTCCGCAGACGAGAAGGAAATGATTGCCGACTTGCTGGTTGGCTTCAAGTCACTGCGCGAAAAGTTCACATCGCGCGTCATCAAGGATCGTCCCCATTCGATCGAGGTGATCTACCTGGATGGTCCGATGCGGGATCTGGACAATCGGTGGGAGTTCTTCCCGGAGCCGAATGGCGGCTGCAGAATTGAATTTTCCGTCGAATTCACATTCAGAAACCGCATTTTCGAAGCGCTTGCAGGCCAATATTTTGACCGCGCCTTCAGAAAGATGGTCGCCGCCTTCGAAACGCGTGCTGACGAACTTTACGGCAACAGCAACTCGAGCGCGACCAGCGCTGCTTGACGCCGAACGTCGCCGCGTTCTTTATCTTCAAAGAAGCGCTCTTCGGCATCGGGCTTATCTGAATCGCGTACAGCCTTTGCAAAGACAACCGTTCCGACCGGTTTCTGGTCGGTCCCGCCATCGGGTCCGGCAATTCCGCTGATTGCCACTGCCACATCGGCCTTGCTCCGCTCCAGTGCACCCAGCGCCATTGCGTAAACGCAAGCGACCGAGACAGCTCCAAAGGCTTCAATGATGTCACCCGCAACACCAAGCGTTTCCTGCTTGGCTTCGTTGGAATAGGTTACATAGCCCCGGTCCAAGACTGCCGAGGATCCCGGAATCTCGGTCAGCGCGGCGGCCACAAGGCCGCCGGTGCAACTTTCCGCCAAGGCGATCTTGCGCCCTGCCGCCTTGTTGGCTTCCACTACGCGCCGCGCCATGGCGACCAGCTCATCGGGTAAAATCGTATCAGTCATTATTCAGTCGTACAGATTTCCGCTTCTTTTGCACCCACCAGGCCGACCAGTGTTCCAACGAGTGTGGCGGCCGTGTGGGGTTCTATTTCCGCTATTGCTTCGGCAACGCGTTCATATTTGCCGCAGTTCCGGGGTTCGACCTTCTGAGCGACTTTTTCCACGATGAACGCGTCGGCAAGCGGCCTTGCAACGTCATCGGGCAATGAGGTCAGCAATTCGCTCAGGTTAAGGTCGCGAATGCGCGCTTGGCCTTGTATGCCGCCTCTCATGTCCGCCATGGCCAAGATGGCCCGCCGAGCAGAAGGCCATGCATCGCCCTTCAGTTCGGCATATTTGCCGATCAGGCTGTTGCCGTTTCTCGCAAGAAAGCCGTCCCTGGCCAGAACCTGATCGCAGCTGTTGCGGGTCGCTTCGATCACGGTCGGCATGGAATAGACATAGAGAGCCGAGATGTCGTTTTCGCTGACGCAGCTCTGCGCAAGCGCAACTTGGGGTTGGGCCGCTGCGAACAACGCAAAGGGCAAGAGGCAGGCGCGCAATTTGAACATGGGATGGTTCCTGTCAGTCGTTCCGCTGCAATGTGGCGACTGCCTGCGCAGCGATGCCTTCTCCACGTCCGGTAAAGCCAAGCCGTTCCGTGGTAGTGGCCTTTACGCTCACTGCGGCAATCTCAATGCCGATAATCTCGGCAAGTCTTTGGCGCATCGCCTCGCGATGCGGTGCAAGCTTCGGTGCTTCGCAGATGATGGTGATATCCACGTTGCCCAAGCGGTAGCCCGCCTCTCCGGCAAGCTGGACGGCATGAGCAAGGAACTGATCCGACTTTGCCCCTTTCCATTTGGGATCGCTCGGCGGGAAATGCTGCCCGATATCCGCTGCGCCAATTGCTCCAAGGATGGCATCGACAGCCGCGTGAATGGCCACGTCCGCATCGCTGTGCCCCGCCAAGCCGCGTGAATGTTCGATCTTTACGCCGCCAAGCCACAATTCCTCGCCTTCTGCCAGGCGATGGACGTCATATCCCGTGCCAACGCGTATAGACGGGATGTCGGCCATGAAATCCTCCTCGACCGTCAGCTTACGCATTCTTTCATCGCCTTGTACCAGGCCAATGGTCATGCCGGCTGCCTGGGCAACTTGTGCGTCGTCGCCCGCATTCAATTCTCCAGTCCAAGCCCGATGCGCGGCGAGTATCTCGGCGAAGCGAAATGCCTGTGGTGTCTGCACTCTGCGTAGCTCCTCCCTGGCGGCACGGCTCGCCATTGTTTCGCCATCTGCGCGCACAAGGCTGTCTATGACCTGAAGGACAGGAATTGCTCCGTGATTTCGTTGCAGGGCTTCAATCAGCCTTTCTACAACGTTCCTGGGGAGCACAGGGCGGGCCGCATCGTGAATGAGGACAATTTCCGCTTCATTCGGGCCAATTTCTTCAAGAGCCAAATGCACCGATTCCTGGCGCGTGGCTCCGCCGGTCACGAAGCGCACACCTTCGAGCCCCGAAAGCGCGCTTGCCGCAATTTTCTCGGCTCCCGATGGTATCGCCACGATAATGGGAAATGCGCCCATCACACACAGTGCCTCGCAGGAATGGCGCAGCAACGGCTTGCCTCTCCACATCGCGAATTGCTTGGGCACGCCTTGTCCGGCGCGTAGCCCCTTGCCGGCCGCGACGATAACGGCCGCGAAGCTCGCAATGCCTTGCTGATCGCCGGTTGAAAGGGGGGAGTTCATGCGAGCGCGCGCCTACCGGCTTGCCGGTCGCGGCGCAATCCACTATGCGCCTGCCTGTTTTTTAGGCACATTTGAACGCGATGAGCAGTTTTCCGCACAATTTTGACCTCAAGCCGATTCAAGTCGGGCCGGTAAGCATCGATTACCCGGTGATCCTGGCGCCTATGACAGGCGTCACGGACCTGCCGTTCCGCAAGCTTGTGCGCCGTTTTGGATCGGGACTCAACGTCACCGAAATGATTGCGAGCGAAGCGGCTATCCGCGAAACACGCCAATCAGTTCAAAAGGCAGCATGGGACGCGATCGAAGAGCCGGTGTCGATGCAGCTGGTGGGCTGCGATCCGGCTTCGATGGCGGAAGCTGCAAAGCTCAACGAAGGGCGGGGCGCCGCCATCATCGACATCAATTTTGGGTGCCCGGTGCGCAAGGTCGTGGGCGCATACGCTGGTTCTGCGCTTATGCGGGAGGTGCCGCTGGCCACCAAGCTGATGGAAGCAACCGTCAAGGCCGTAGACGTTCCGGTGACAGTCAAAATGCGCATGGGCTGGGACCACTCCAGCCTCAACGCTCCGGAACTGGCGCGTATTGCCGAGGATGTCGGCGTGAAAATGATCACCGTGCACGGACGAACCCGCAATCAAATGTACAAGGGAGAAGCCGACTGGGCCTTCATCAGGAAGGTCAAGGAAGCGGTTTCCATCCCGGTGATTGTGAATGGTGACATCTGCGACGAAGATGATGCAGGCCGCGCAATAGAGCAGAGCGGTGCAGATGGCGTGATGATCGGACGTGGGGCCTACGGTCGCCCCTGGCTCCTCAGCCAGGTCCTCCATTGGCTAAAGACGGGAGAGAAGATCTCCAGTCCGAGTTTCGACGATCAGTATTCTTTGGTGGTCGAGCATTATCGCGGAATGTTGGATCATTATGGCGCCGATGTTGGCGTCAAGATCGCCCGCAAACATGTGGGTTGGTACACCAAGGGGCTGCATGGATCGGCCGATTTCCGCAACAAGGTCAAT
This sequence comes from Alphaproteobacteria bacterium, assembly GCA_030430365.1. GTDB lineage: Bacteria > Pseudomonadota > Alphaproteobacteria > Sphingomonadales > Sphingomonadaceae > Andeanibacterium. The sequence goes on from JAUIFP010000058.1 coordinate 14,751, forward strand.
TTCATCGACGATCCCAAGCAGGTTCTTGGCGAAATCGAGCGCTTCTACTCATCCTTCGTGAGACGGCGCGCAGCGTGACGGATACGCCCGATCCGCAGCACCAGCTTGCCAGCCTGTCCATTGCTGTCCTGCTGCTCGGCCCGGATTTGACGATCCGCAGCGCAAACCCTGCTGCGGAACAGCTCCTAAGCATGGGGGCAAGGCGTCTCGTGGGGAAGAAATTGGACGATGTTGCCTCCTTCGGCGAGATTCGGTTCGACGAATGGCTTGCCAGAGGGGATGCTCAGCTAGCCGCCCACTCTGTTTCGACGCGCTTCTCCGACCAGCCCGAACGCAGGCTTGACCTGATGCTCTCGCCCGTGAGCGGCAGCCCAGGCTGGCAAATGCTTGCCATGCACGACATCGGGGCCATGGAGACCCTTGGTGACGGCGATGAGCCGCCGCTGAGGGCGCCGGCCATCCTCGCTCATGAGATCAAAAATCCGCTCTCCGCAATTCGCGGCGCAGCTCAGCTGTTGGGACGTAAACTGAGCGACAGCGACAAGAGCTTGACCGGTCTGATCGCAGATGAAGTCGACAGGATCGCCAAGCTTGTCGATCGGATGCAGTCGCTTGGCCGCGAACAGCCGGAGCCCGTGGCGCCCTGCAATCTGCACGAAGTCATTCGGCGGGCTTGCACGGTCGTCGAAGCGGGAGAGACGGAGGACCTGCACCTGGTCGAAGAGTTCGATCCGTCACTGCCTGCAATCATCGGCAATGAGGACGGGCTCGTTCAGGTGCTGATCAACCTGATTTCCAATGCGCGCGATGCTTGCAGGAACTCCGAAGACCCGAAAATCGTGATCAGAACGCGGTTTGTGAGCGGGTTGGTGCTGACAGCTATTCGCCTCGGCCGGCCGGTCAAGTTGCCGATCGAAGTGCGGGTCAGCGACAATGGTCCCGGCATCGATCCCGCCTTGCGCGATCATGTGTTCGAACCTTTCGTTTCCAGCAAGAAGAACGGTCAAGGCCTTGGGCTGGCGCTGGTCAACAAGCTCGTGAGGGACATGAACGGCAGAATAAGCCACGAGCGTGACGAATCCGGCGGGTGGACCCACTTCAAGGTTCACCTCCCCGTGGCGCGCTAGGCAGACAGAGAGGGTAGATAGGCATGAGCAAGCGTGCATTGCTGGTCGAGGACGATACGTCGATCTCGCTCGTCACGACTGCAGCTCTTCAGGATGACGGATTCACGGTCGATGCGTGTGACAGCATTGCCGAGCGCGA
>JAUIFP010000151.1 GCA_030430365.1 Alphaproteobacteria bacterium
CGGTGCGGCCCTGCGATTCGTGCACGGTCGCCACGCCGCAGGCGCCCAGGGCGTCCACCACTGCGCGATCCGCACGTTCGATATTCTGGACGACGACTCCGCTCATCACTGGCTCTCCCTGTCAAAACTGCTAGAGGCGCTTGCATCCGGCGGCGCCCCCGCGTCAAGCTTCAAGCGCGTTCCGGAAACTTGTAAGTAACACTTACATTCTGTAAATCGGACCGCGAGAGGATTTTCACTGCGAATCATGTCGGCGCAACCATCCAAGACGGCCCTGATCGGCTTCGGCGAAGCAGGATCGACTTTTGCCCGCGCGGGCGGCTGGGGCCAGGCGGCCAACGCCTTCGACATCGCGCCGCAGCGCCGTGCAGTGATGGAAGAATGCGGCATCGCCCCGGCTGCCAGCGCTGAAGAAGCGCTGAAAGGGGCCGAGGTCGTGCTTTCCCTGGTCACGGCGGATTCCGCGCTCAAGGCGGCGCAGGATTATGCGCCGTTCCTGGCACCGGGCGCGATCTGGTGCGACATGAACTCCGTGGCCCCCGATACGAAGCGCGCCGCAGCCCAGGCTGTGGAAGCGGCCGGCGCGCGCTATGTCGATGTCGCGGTGATGGCGCCGGTCAATCCCGCGGCGCTGCATGTGCCGCTGCTGCTGTCCGGCGCGGATGCGCAGGAAACGGAGGTCAAGCTGTATGAGCTGGGCTTCGAAAATGCGCGGATCGCGGGGCAGGACGTGGGCCGGGCCAGTTCGATCAAGATGATCCGCTCGGTGATGGTCAAGGGGCTGGAGGCGCTGTCTTCCGAATGTGCCGCCGCGGCGGATGAAGCGGGCGTGTTCGAAGAAGTGATGGCCTCGCTCGACGCCAGCGAGAAGTCCCTGCCCTGGGCGCAGCGGATTGCCTATAACCGCGAGCGGATGGCGACCCATGGGGAGCGCCGGGCGGCGGAAATGGAAGAGGCGGCCAAGACGCTGCTCGACCTCGGGATCGAACCCGTTATCACACGCGGTACCGTGGTGCTGCAGCGCCGCGCGGCGAAGTCCAAGAAGAATGAGAGGAATGAGGCGGCATGACGCTGATTATCGATTGCCACGGCCATTACACGGTGCTCCCCAAGGGGCACGATCAATGGCGCGAGCAGCAGAAGGAAGCTTTCAAGAACGGCAGCGAGTGCCCGCCCTATCCGGAAATCTCCGATGACGAGATTCGCGAAACGATCGAGCAGAACCAGCTCAAGCTGATCAAGGAACGCGGCGCGGATTTCACGATCTTCAGCCCCCGCGCCTCCGCCATGGCCCCGCATGTGGGCGACCAGGCCGTGGCCAGCGAATGGGCCAAGCGCTGCAACGATCTGATCTACCGCGTCACGCAGCTGTTCCCCGATACGTTCATCGGCGGCTGCATGCTGCCGCAAAGCCCCAAGTCCGACCTTTCCGAAAGCGTGCGCGAACTGCGCCGCTGCGTGGAAGAACTGGGCTTCGTGGTGTGCAACCTCAATCCCGATCCGGGCGGCGGCTATTTCCAGCACCCCCCGCTGACGGACGAATACTGGTTCCCGATCTACGAAGCGATGGAAGAGCTGGAAGTGCCGGCGATGATCCACGTTTCGGGCAGCTGCAATCCGGCGATGCACGCAACGGGCGGCTATTACCTGGCGGCCGACACGGTGGCCTTCATGCAGCTGCTGCAGGGCGACCTGTTCAGCCGTTTTCCGAAGCTGAAGCTGATCATTCCGCATGGCGGCGGCGCAGTGCCCTATCACTGGGGCCGTTACCGCGGGCTGGCCGACATGCTCAAGCAGCCCAGCCTGGACGAGCTGCTGATGAACAATGTGTTCTTCGATACCTGCGTCTATCACCAGCCGGGCATCAACCTGCTGGCCGACGTGATCGAGAACAAGAACATCCTGTTCGGCAGCGAAATGGTGGGCGCGGTGCGCGGGATCGACCCGACCACCGGCTTCTATTTCGACGATACCAAGCGCTATATCGATGCGCTGGATATTTCGGCGGAAGAGAAGCACGCCATTTTCGAAGGCAATGCCCGCAAGGTCTATCCGCGGCTCGACGCCATTTTGAAAGAGCGCGGGCTGTGAAACCGGTTCCCCATCCAGCCAACCCAGCGAAATTGCTTGTTAGGGAGTGCTTCGCACCCACATGGAAAGTGCAATGACCGAAAAGAAAAAAGATCGCATCGACGTGCATGAATATCTCGCCCAGTTCGACGATATTCCCGGCACGCGCGTGTTCACCGCCCAGCGGGCGCGCAAGGGCTATCACCTCAACCAGTTCGCGATGAGCCTGATGAAGGAAGAGAACCGCAAGCGGTTCCTGGCCAATGAAAGCGCCTATCTGGACGAATGGGATCTGACGCCGGCGGCCAAGCAGGCCGTGCTCGATCGCGATTACAACGCGATGATCGACGAAGGCGGCAATGTCTATTTCCTGTCAAAACTGTTTTCTACCGACGGCAAGAGCTTCCAGTTCGCCGCCGGTTCGATGACCGGGATGACACAGGAAGAATATGCGCAGATGATGATCGACGGCGGCCGCTCGCCCGAAGGCGTACGCTCGATCAAGGGAGGATATTGAGATGGCACGCGTAACCACCGGAATTACCTCTAGCCACATCCCCGCACTCGGCGCGGCGCTGCAGACCAAGACCAGCGACAACGAATATTGGGGCCCGGTGTTCAAGGGCTATGAGCCGATCAAGGAATGGATCAAGCAGCCGGGCAATATGCCCGATGTCGTGATCCTGGTTTACAACGATCACGCTTCCGCCTTCGACATGAACATCATCCCCACATTCGCGATCGGCTGCGCGGAACGCTTCAAGCCGGCCGACGAAGGCTGGGGCCCGCGCCCGGTGCCGGACGTGATCGGCCATCCCGATCTGGCCTGGCATATCGCGCAGAGCCTGATCCTCGACG
>JAUIFP010000152.1 GCA_030430365.1 Alphaproteobacteria bacterium
CAAACCTCTGAAATCATCGAAGCTGCCAGAAGCCAGCGGAAATGCTCCGCTCATGCTTAACCAAGGTGCAATTTCATGCGTGGCTCTTGTCGCGATATGCGAGCAGGCGCAGAGCGTTAAAGACGACGAGAAGCGTCGATCCTTCATGCACCGCCACGGCCGGTCCGATGCCCAGCCCCAAAATGGTCGCCGGCACCAGGAAGACGACGACGCCGAGGCTGACAAAGACATTCTGCAAGATGATCGATCGCGTCGTCCGGCTTAGCCCCACGGCAAATGGCAGATGAGACAGGTCGTCGGCCATCAGCGCAACGTCTGCGGTTTCCAGCGCGACGTCGGATCCGGCCGCGCCCATCGCGATGCCCACGGTCGCGGTCGCCATGGCAGGGGCGTCGTTGACGCCATCACCGACCATCGCAACCTTGGCTTCGGCGCGAATCTTCTTGATCGCCTCGACCTTGTCTTCAGGCATGAGGTCCCCCCATGCTTCGTCGATGCCCACCTGCGCGGCGATCCCTTCCGCCGCGCGCTGGTGGTCTCCGGAGATCATGATCATCCGTTCGATGCCGATTGCCCGCAACTGTTCGAGCGCGCTCCGCGCGGATTCGCGTGGGGTGTCCATCAGTCCGATCGCCCCCAAATCAAGATTTTCGCGCCGCACGACCATTGAGGTGTGACCGCCTTCGCGCAGCTGCTCGATGGCTGCCGCCATCTCGTCCGAAAGCTCTTGGACGCCATCGGCACCGAACATTTCGGGCTTGCCGATCAGGACCATCTGCCCGGCCACCGCCGCGCGAACTCCCATGCCGGTCATGCTCTTGAGATCGTTAGCCTTGGGAATCGGGTATTCGCCCACATAGTTCCGACCATCACGGGCGATGGCTTTCGCAAGCGGATGGTCCGACAAGCTCTCCACTGCGACGGCCACGGCCATCAGTTCTGCTTCCGTCACACCTTTCGCCGGAACGATGCGCTGAATCTGAGGTTCGCCGCGGGTGAGCGTACCGGTCTTGTCGAAGGCCACTGCTTTCAGCGAGCCCAGCAGTTCCAACGGTGCGCCGCCCTTCACGAGAACCCCGCCTCGTGCGGCTCGGGCCACGCCGGACAAGACCGCGCTCGGCGTGGCGATAGCCAGCGCGCAAGGGCTTGCCGCGACCAGAACGGCCATGGCCCGGTAGAAACTGGCACTGAACGGCTCGTCCACCACGATCCATGCGAAAAGCATCACGAACGCGAGCAACAGGACGATCGGTACGAATAATCGCTCAAAGCGGTCGGTAAAGCGTTGGGTCGGCGACTTCTGAGTCTCGGCCTCGCTGACCATCTCCACGACCTTTGCGAGCGTGCTTTCGCTCGAAAGGCGCGTGACCTCGACCTCAATCAGGCCGCTGCCATTGATGGTCCCGGCGAATGTCCGGCTGGCCGCCTCGACCTGCTGCGGATTGGAGCGGGCAAGCGTCTCATCCGGCACGGCATGTTTGTCCATCGGCATGCTTTCGCCGGTTACGGGTGCCTGATTGATGCTGGTCGTGCCCTTCACGATGAAGCCGTCGGCCGGGATGCGGGCATCGGGCCTGACGACGATGACATCGCCAGGCACCAGCTTTTCAACGGCGATCTCTTCGCTGCCGCCGCTTTCCAGCCGGAGCAGTGCTGTTTGTGGTGCCAGCTCGGCCAGAGCCTCGATTGCCCGCTTGGCCCGCCCCATCGCGTAATGCTCCAGCGCGTGGCCGAGGCTGAACAGGAACAACAGCAGCGCCCCTTCCGCAAGGGCGCCCAGCGCAGCCGCTCCCGCAGCGGCGACCAGCATGAGGGTATCGATTTCGAATTTGCGCTGCCGCAGATTGTCGAAAGCTTCCCGCAGGGTGAAGAAGCCGCCGAAGAAGTAGGCTGCGACATACAGCGCGGTCGGCAGCCACTCCGGCGCGCCGGAAACCAGCTTCTCGATCGCAAAGCCGATACCGAGCATTGTGCCGCTGGCGAGGGCAAAGATCAGTTCGGTGTTGGGCCCCAGGAAATTTCCGTGATCGTGGTTATGCTCCTGCTCTGCTTCGCCGTGGTCATGCCCGGCATGCGCATCGCCCGCCGACCCTGCGCCGGAAGGCCGCTCCCGCCGGACGTCCATCCGGGCCAGGGCCTCCTCCAGTTCCCGCTCGGAGATCTGCTGCATATCGTATTCGATGCGAAGCGTGCCCGCGACATTGGCGCCTGCTTCCAGAACGCCGGGTAATTTGCGCAGCTGTTCACCGACCGAACGAGCCTTGCGTTGATGACCGATCCCCTCGACCGACCACAGGAGGTGGCCATAGCGTTCCGCGATCGCTGCACCGGCCGCCTGGGCAATATTGCGAATGCGCGACAGGGAGATGATTTCGGGATCGTAGTGAATGCACAGCAGCGCCGGCTTGTCGTCCTCGGCGGCCAGAACATGAGTCTGATCGATTCCTTGCCGTGCGACAAGATTGGCGGTCAGGCGCTGCACGCAACCGTCGTTCTCATCGGGAATATCAGGAAGAACGAGCGGGATTTCGAGTTTCAGCTTCTCTGTCATCAAATAGTCCACTTTGCATTGCGCGAGCGATTGCGCTCGATCGCGATCCTGCCGTTGGAACGATCAGGTCTTGCGGAGGAACCAATGGGCTTCCTCCGCAAGACGCAGATGATCGTCAGGTGATTTCAGACCACTCGCGGCGTTCTGTCCGAGTGAGATTGCGCCGAATGCGATCCCACCACTTTTCCCGCCAGCTTCGTTTGTCCTCATCCCTGTGCAGGACAAGCCGGGCTATGGCCGGAAGTACGAACAAAGTGAGTGCCGTGGCGGTGATCAAACCGCCGATGACCACCGTCGCGAGAGGTCGCTGCACTTCGGCCCCGGTGCCG
>JAUIFP010000153.1 GCA_030430365.1 Alphaproteobacteria bacterium
ATGATCCCGGAAGACTATGTGCCCGATCTCGCCGTGCGCATGGCTCTCTACCGCAGGCTCAACGAAGCGGGCGGCATGGGCGAGCTCGATGCACTCGCCGCCGAGATGATCGACCGCTTCGGTCCGCTACCCAGCCCGACGGAGAACCTGGTCAAGCTCATCCAGATCAAGCATCTCGCGATCGAGGCCAATATCGCGAAGATCGACGTCGGCGCGCGCGGCACGCTGGTGACGTTTCACAATGACGATTTCCCCGATCCTGCCGGGCTGCTGGCCTATGTGGAGCGGCTGCAGGATACCGTGCGGCTCAGGCCCGATATGAAGCTGGTGGTGGAGCGCGCATGGGGCGATCCCAAGTCGCGGCTGAACGGCTTGCTACAGCTCACCAGAGGCCTCTCAGGGATCGTTCGCAGGGGGAAGAAGGAAGCGGCCTAGGCCTTCGCAAATTCCAGAAACTCGCCAGCATCCATCGGTTTGGCGCGCAGGAAGCCCTGATAGAATTCGCAGCCTTCCTGAACGATCAGGGCGCGCTGCTCCTCGGTTTCGATACCTTCGGCGATCACCGACAGATCGAGCGCCTGGGCCATGGCGACGATCCCGCGGAACACTGCCAGATCGCGCGGATCGCCCACGATACCGTCAATCATCGAGCGGTCGAGCTTCAGGTAATAAAGCGGCAACAGCTTCAGATAGCGGAAATTGCAGAAGCCGGCGCCGAAATCGTCCAGCGCAATGCGGACGCCAAGGTCGACGAGCTTGTTCAAGGTACGCGCCGAACGGTCGATATCGGTCAGCAGCGCCTGCTCGGTAATTTCCAGGGTCAGACGCTCCGGATCGAATCCCGTCTCGTTCAGGATCTCCGCAATGTCATTGGCATAATTGCCTGCCGCGAGGTCTGCTGGCGTAACATTGAGCGACAACCTGCGCGAACGCGGCCAGGCCGCAGCGGCGCCGATAGCCCGCCCGGCAATATGGTGGGAAAGCTGCGCCACGTGATCGGCTCTTTCGGCAATGGCAAACAATGCCCCTGCCCCGATGCGGCCAAGTGCCGGATGCTGCCAGCGGGCCAGCGCTTCGGCACCGACAAGCGCGTCGTCGCTCGCTGCGAATTGCGGCTGAAACAGCATTTCGATCTCGTCGCGGTCAAGCGCGGCAATCAGGTCTGCATCCAGCAGAGCGCCGCTGCGGCCCGCCAGGCTCATCTCGCCATCGACCCATAGCAGGCGCCGCCCTGTGGCATGCTGTGCGCGCTCCAGCGCCTCTGCCAGCCTCTCGAACATCGCATCGGCATCTTCGCCGCGCAGGGTCCGCATCAGCGCGATACGCGGCCACAGGCGCATGGTCCCGCTGCCGACCGGGTTGGCAATCGGGCGGGCAATACTCTCGGCAAGCGCCTCTGCCAGCCATTGCCAGCGCTCGCGGCTGCAGGATTCGTTGGCCGCCAGCAGGAAATTGCCCCCGCCCATGCGCGCGACGATCCATTGCCCTTCGAGCTCGTCCGCTGCGAAGCGCAGCATGCGCGCAGCGACGGCCACCAGCGCACTGTCACCGGCGGCTTCGCCATAGGCCAGATTGACAGTGTCGAACCGGCGCAGCCCGACCATCATGGCATGGATCGGCGCAGGCTCGTTATTCGCGGCCTGGGTGTGCCATTGCGCAATCCTCTCGCGCACGGCATCGGCGCCGGCCAGGCCGGTCAGCGCATCGCGATCGTCATCGAACGGTTCTGTGGGCTCGCTCGCCATTTGGACCCCATAGCCGAAAGCGGTTAGAATTTCCTTCCAATAGAATGGATTCGGTGACGCAATTGCCAAAAGCAGCCGCTATCCCCATAGGGAGCGAGCATTTTTCGAGGTTTTTGTTTCGGGGGTCACGAAGGAAATGGCCGGAAGCAGCAAGGCAAAGAGCCAGAAACAGGCCTTTTCGGCCCTGGCTCTCGTCGCCTCCGATACGCAGCAGGCCCAGCATGCTGCCCAACTACTGGCCGATGTGGCCGAATGGGCTCCCCTGGAAGAGGCCGATGCCGTAGTCGTCCTGGGCGGCGACGGCTTCATGCTGCAAACGCTGCACCTAATGCTCGACAAAGGCCGTGAAATTCCCGCCTACGGCCTTAATCTGGGGACCGTTGGGTTCCTGATGAATGGATTCAAGAACGGCCGAAATCTCCTTGAACGGATTCGCAAATCCCGGGCGATCGCCGTCAACCCGCTGCAGGTCGAAGCGGTGACCCGCGACGGGGAGAAAATTCACTGCTGTGCGATCAACGAGGTCTCTCTGCTGCGTGAAACGCGCCAGACGGCCAAGATCAAGGTCAGCGTCAATGGCAAGGTCCGCATTCCAGAGCTTTCCTGCGACGGTGTACTGCTGGCCACCCCGGCCGGTTCCACGGCCTACAACCTTTCGGCAAGCGGGCCGATCCTTCCGCTCGATTCGAAAGTGCTGGCGCTTACTCCGATCAGTCCGTTCCGCCCGCGCAGGTGGCGCGGCGCCATTCTGCCCGACCGCAGCCGCGTATCATTCCGCGTGCTCGAGGCGGAAAAGCGACCGGTGGCCGCAGTGGCGGACCAGCGGGAGATTCGCGACATTGCCGAAGTCCACATCGAAATCGCGCATGACAAGGAATTGACGCTGCTGTTCGACCCTGGGCACGCGCTGGATGAACGCATCGTAACCGAACAATTCATCGCCTGAATCGAGAAGCTGCGAATTTCCATGCGCAGACTGCTTGCCAAACCCGGCATGCCCCAATATAGGCGCAACCCTGCCTCAAGGGGCTGCTCCCCGA